>CAZUTR010000013.1:0-19387 GCA_964623545.1 uncultured Pirellulales bacterium
CTAAACTGGAAAATCTACAAAGAATTATATAAACAGTACAAGGGCCGGGTGGTTTTTCAGCAGGCCGGACCGGAACCTTTAGATGCATTCAGGCTTTTTTGGGAGGAACAGCAGTCAAAGGGCAAGTTCAAGTTTTACAATAAAGATGCTGAGGATTTATTCTGGGATTATTACAGGGACGAGAACCATACCTTTTACAAAGACCAGAATGAAGCCGAGCAGATGTTTAACACTCCGTGGTGGTTGAAGGAAAGAAAGGATGATTATGATACAGAGGCCTTATGGGGCGATGATGTAAATGGTTTTCAAATCAGAATCGGAGGAGATTCGGGGAGGGGAGCATTTTATTCTGATAAAATCCCAGCCTTCAAGGTAGATTTATTAAACACAGGCGACAAGGTTTTTCTCTGCGCCGCTCTGGAACAATTCTGTGAGGTTGAAGTTGATGGGAAATGGTATGAATGGGCCGGCCCTAAAGTGACCGAGAATCTTTCTGCTGGATTGGGTCCGAAGAGAATACGATACGATTTCTTTAAAATTAAGCTAACCGAAAATTGGGTTTTAAAGGGAACTGTGACGCAGGGGGATAAAAGCCAAACTATTCTTTTGTCTCCGGGAGCTCATATTATCCGTGTTAGATACAAGACGATAGTTTTGTCTGAGCGAATGACAACAGAGGTTATTAGCAATTCTTTCAAATTTAAGATAATCCCGACAAAATTTGAAAAAGAATAAAGGGGGCGGGGCTAATCGTTTTTGAGTTTTTGGGTTCTGAAGGAAATTAGTGCCAGTGTCAAAAATAAGGTACCTAAAAAGGCCAGAATAAGAGCGATGGTCTGGGAGGGGGATTCGAAGCTGAAGCTCGGGCGGTGAATGTCGCGGATGAAACGTGCGCTTATAGCGACGAAGGGAACGTTAATATAGGCGATGATGCCGAAGACGGCGCTAATGCGCTTACTGCGATTGTCGGAGGGCAAAGCGGCCCTTAAAATCACGTAGGCGACGAGCAGGAAAAAAAGGATGGCGGAGGCAATCAATCGCGGACTCGGCGTCCACCATATGCCCCACTCGAGGCGGGCGAAGAGCATACCGGTGGCGTTCATTAAAAGTGCCATTACCAGGCCGACCTCGGCTGAGGCGGCGGCGATGCGGTCGGCGGCGGGGAGCTTTGTTCTCAAGTATAGAATCGAGCAAATAAAAAGGACAGTGAAACAGGTGAGCGAACAAACGGCAGGCGGGATGTGGAGGTAAATGATATTCCGCTGGGCCGGTTCTATTTTGGCGACCGTCAGGGCCATCAAAGCCGAAGCAAGTATTAAACAAAGGCCGATTATTAATAGAAATTTTCTCATCAGCTTACCTATTCGCTTACTACATAATCAAACAGCAGCCAGGATACGGTGACAAAAACGGCTGCAAATGCGGCTAAGAAACGGACGGCTTTTTTGAAGTCACCGACAAAGGCCATTATATCCGTGGCTGCGATGTTATTGTCGAGCCCGCCGAACAAGCTCAGCAAGGCAAAGACAGCGGGTATTATTAGAGGACATAATACGGCCAAGACAAGAATACTTAAAAGAGAACTCGTCGCTTTAACAGATTGCACCATACAGCCCAGTAATGTACCCACGCCCGCAACGCTGAGGTTAAGCAGCAGCAGGACAATAAGGAGGTCGAGCCATCGGCCATCCACATTTATCTTGAAAAGCACAAATACCACCGGCACAGCGATAATCTCAAAGATACACAGCATAACAAGATTGACGAGCAATTTTGCGATGTAAATGTTACCGGAATCCACCGGTGCGAGCAGCAGAGCACTGATGCAGTCATTCTGCTGTTCGACAGCAAAGATTCTTTCGGCAACTAATATTACAGAGAACAATAACGATATAAGCAAGGCAGCGGCGGCGATAACCGATTTGTCGGTTGAGGCGGAGTCAGCAGCTACCCTGAAAATCCAGGCGATCAGCACGGAGAGGATTATTACTGCGGGCAGGGTCTGCTTCGAGCGAAGCTCGCTGAGAAGGTCCTTGATAAAGATTGCTTTTATAGTGTTCAGGAAACTGCTCAAGATATTTTCCTCGCATACGAAAGATAATCCCGCTGGAACTCTGCGTTATCTACATCAGAAGTTGCTGAATTAAAAATCAGTTTTTTATCGTCCAGGACAGTTACCTGGTCACAACAATCCAGTGCGGTGGAGGGATTATGAGTTGTCATAACGACGGTTCGGCCGCCGGCTTTGAAATCACTGAGTGTATCAACGAGGTGTTTGGCTGCCTCGATATCCAAGCCGGCGAATGGCTCGTCGGCTAATAAAACTTTTGGTTTATGGAGCAGGGCCCGGGCGATAGTCAGGCGTTTTGCTATTCCGTGAGAGAGAGTACCAGCGATGTCGCGGCGATAAGGTGTAAGATGAGTCTTTTCAAGAAGCTGGTTGATACGGTTGAAGCTGTCTTTGATACCATAGAGGCGGGCGAAGAATTGCAGGTTCTCGGTGACTGTCAGTTGCGGATACAGCATGTTCTGATGGAATATGACTGCGATGAGTTTCTTTGCCTGGAGCGGTTTTTTTTGGAGACTGAAGCCGTAGATTTGGATATCTCCGGCGTCGGGCGGCAAAAGGGCAGCGATTATTTTCAGCAGCGTTGTTTTGCCGACGGCATTTGGGCCGCAGATGCAAAGTGCCCTGCCGGGGGGTGCGGATATGCTTATATCCTCCAGGACGGAGCGGCTACCAAAAGATTTAAAAATTCCTTTTATTTCAATCACGAGTATCAATCCAGGAACTGCATAATAACAAACTTTTTTCGTAACAAAGCAATCTGAAATATAATGTTCGAGATTGCCACGTCCGCCTTCGGCGGACTCGCAATGACAATGTCGCCGTACCGGCGACGGCTAAACGACCCCGGCCACATCCTTAGACTTTGCTCAGGACAGGGGTGCGGGGGCTAAACAAAAACATTTGTCAGTGGTTAGTGAGTTTCACCTTGTACTTTGATTCGCACCTTGTCAGGAGTTTGTCAGCGGAAAATACACCATCGGAGCCCATCCTGCCCTCGACGACAACTTCTTTATCATTCGTTAAATTCTTCGGAACAGGACCATTGTATCTGACCGATACAGAGGTTTGCTGTCCGGACACTTCAAATTCAAACGGCATTGTTACCCGCTGACCCAGCTTAGCTCTGCCAGCAATTCGAATGACGGGATTGTTACTATCTTCGGAAGCTGAGGGTTTATATAAGGGGCTGTTAACAAATTCGTCCACCGTGTAGTAATATACCCAGGTAGAGCTGAAAAGCTGGTAGAGAAGGTAACCACCTGCTGAGGAGATTACGAGCAGGGCTATTATGAGTTTTGTTAGCTTTCTCTTGCTCATTGTTTCTCAAGCGTTAAAAACCGCATAATAATTTATGATAACCGGTCGGTAATTGCAATGAAACATATTCGAGAACTCTGTCGCGTGTGTTTTAGGGCTTGTCATTCCGCACTTGATGCGGAATCCAGAAATTTTTATACTCTGGATTCCTGCTTCTGCAGGAATGACAGTCATAAATTGAATTGCGACAGAGTTCTAAGGGTATGTTGACATAGGGATTAGTTAGAATAGAATCTGCCAACGAATGTAATAATCCGAATAGAGATACCGATGAAAGTTCGAGCTGTACAATCGAAGTTAGTTATTTTTTTTCTGGCGACTCGGCCTAAGTTTCTGGTAGCAAGCGTGATGCCTGTTCTTGTCGGCTCAAGTTTTGGTTATGCAACAGCTGGTGCTTTTGAGCCGGTTCTTTTTGTTCTGGCACTTTTTGGGATAATGGCCCTGCATTCTGGAGCCAACGTGACCAATGATTATTTCGACCATATATCGGGAAATGACTGGGTCAACAGGAATCCAACTCCATTTTCGGGAGGGAGACGATTTATTCAGGAGAATGTTTTATCGGCTAGAGCGACTTTGATTGAAGCGTTGGTTTTGCTGGCGGTTGGGTCGGCAATCGGTGCTATTATTGTTATTCTGACGAAAAGTATTTTTATTTTAATTCTTGGTCTTATCAGCTTGCCTGGCGGTTATTTTTATACGGCGTCGCCGATTCGTCTCGGTTACCGCAGCGCAGGCGAGCTTGTCATAGCTTTGTTGTTCGGTTTGCTTCCGGTATTCGGCTCATATTATCTGCAAACGCGCAGTGTTGATGTTATTGTGCTATTGCCGGCCTGCATCGTTGGCATCTTGATATTCCTCGTTATTTTGATTAACGAGTTTCCGGATGCTGCGGCTGACGCGGCGGTGAATAAAAGAACACTTGTAGTGAGCTTTGGCGTGCCCGT
Source organism: uncultured Pirellulales bacterium (assembly GCA_964623545.1). GTDB lineage: Bacteria > Planctomycetota > Phycisphaerae > Sedimentisphaerales > Anaerobacaceae > CAZUTR01. Next base: position 4,336 of record CAZUTR010000013.1, read on the forward strand.
TTCAGTATGGATTTACAGGATTGCATTAGCTATGAGCTTTATAGTTGCTGCGGTTATGTTGTTCTCTGGGGAGATGTTTTTTGCGGGACTGTTTTATTTATTCACATTGCCGGTGGCGATTGTCGCGATAAGATTCGCGAACAAGAGGGATTTGGTCAAGCCGGGCTGGTACCGCGCCAGCCAAATCACGGTCATTTTGCACACAGTCGGTAGTGTCGCCCTTAGCACAGGGTTTTTGGTTCAAGGATTGTTTGGGACGGGGACTTTTGCACCGGGCAAAATCTGATTGACCTGATTGAGTCGGCTGTATAGAATTACCAGCTATGGGGAAAAAACTGATAATCAATGCGGATGATTTTGGTCTGTGCACCGGAGTAAACAGGGGCATATCAGAGGCACATTCAAAAGGGGTGCTCACCAGCACAACGATTATGGTTAATATGCCGGGAGCTGAGGAAGCGGTCAAGACAGCCAAAAAGTTACCCAGTCTCGGTGTTGGAGTACATCTTAATCTTACGGAGGGTTCGCCTGTATCTAAAGAGGATGTTGTTCAGTGTTTGCTCGACAAGGAAGGACAATTCACTTATTTGCCATCGAAGTTGTCGTTTTTAGCATTATTAAAACGTGATTTTAGAACTGCGATACGAACGGAGCTTGCCGCTCAGATACAATGGGTGATTGATAATGGTTTGAAGCCGACACATCTGGATTCACATAAGCACATTCACTGCTCACCCGCAATATACCCAATGATATGTGATTTGGCGAAGGACTTTAATATCTCAGCTATACGCTTTTGTCTTGAGCCAAAGGAGGTTTGGCGATTGCCGTGGCCGCTGCTTAGTAAAGAAGGCAAAAAAAGAGCGAAAGTGACGAGAATAATGGCAAAAATAAACCGTATGCATAACTCACAGTTCTTCAAAACCGAAGCGCTGCTCGGTGTATCACATGCGGGAAAAATAAATGTTAATTTTTTCAGGGCGGTTGCGCTGTATAATCCAGCGGCAGTCGCAGAGGTGATGACTCATCCGGGATATACAGACGGCCTGGAGCAATTTCAAACCAGATTAGTCAAGCAACGAGAGGTCGAACTACAGGCGCTGTGCAGCGAGAAGACAAAACAATATATGAAGGACGCGAAGATAGAATTGGTGCATTATGGCCAGCTCGAGTCAGATTAAGGGTGTTGCTGTGGACTGCTCGGTGGTTTTGCCGCTTTATAATGAGTCCGGTGCGATTGAAGAGCTGCACAGCCGATTGACCAAGACGATGAGCGAGCTTGGGCTGGTCTATGAATTAATATTTGTGGACGACGGCAGCACGGACAATACGCTTGAGCTGCTGAAGGATATTGCAAATAAAGACAGCAAGGTGGTTATCGTCGAGCTTCGCCGTAATTTTGGCCAGACGGCGGCCCTTGCGGCCGGGTTCGACAACGCAAGGGGACAGATAATAATATCAATGGACGGTGACCTGCAGCACAGCCCCGAGGAGATACCTAATTTCCTTGAGAAAATCGAAGACGGTTACGATGTGGTCAGCGGGTGGCGCAAACGAAGAGTTGACAATCTTTTTATCAGGAAAATACCGAGCAGGGTCGCCAACTGGCTTGCTTCAAAAATAAGCGGTGTGGACATTCACGATTTCGGCACAACCTTCAAGGCCTATCGGCGAGAGGTGATTGATGAATTAAATCTTTACAGTGAGATGCACAGGTTCATACCGGCACTGTTATCTCGCAGCGGAGTTAAAATCATCGAGATACCAATAAAAAATATTGTTCGTCCGGCGGGGGCCAGCAGTTACGGCCTGTCGCGAACATTCAGAGTGGCGTTCGATTTGATAACGCTGAGATTTTTGCTGGGATATATTACAAGGCCGCTGCACTTTTTTGGAAGGGCTGCATATTATTCTATTCTTATCAGTTTTCTTCTGGCTGCATATGTACTGTACGATAAGTTCGTATATAACGTGCCGATTCTTGTTGCTCACGGACCATTGGCGGGATTGGCGGCGATACTTTTGCTCGTGGGCTTAATTTTTATCGCAACAGGACTTATAGGAGAGATGGTAAGCAGAGTGTATTTCGAGGCGACCAATAAAAAAATATATTCGGTGCGAAAAGTGCACCGCAAGGAGACTTCGAGGGACAGTTAAATACTAACAGCGGATTAAAACAGTGAAAAAGAAAAGAAAATCACCAAGCGGTTTTATAGTTATCCTGTTGATTGTTGCAGGGATGATTCTTTTAGTCAGGCATTTCCATATTAAGAATTTTCACGTTATCAAGCCGGGAGTGCTTTACACCAGCGGTCAGCCGCGCGGAATGGATTATACTCGACTGCTTTACAGGTATCACATAGCCACGATAGTAAATGTGCGTTCAGCTTTCGAACATCGCGAAAAGAACTGGTACAACGAAGAGGTAACTTGGGTAAGAAACAATGGCGTTAAATATGTTGAACTACCGATTGACAAAAGCCTTGGCAGTCCCGGCTACTTTCCGAATGAGGAGACTCAGAACAAATTTCTTGAGATTATAGCAGAAAAGGAAAATCTGCCGATTCTTCTTCACGGCAGCAGCGGCAAGGGAAGAATTGCGATGCTCACCTGCGTCTGGCTTGTGAAATGTGAACGTCTTGCAGTTGAACAAGCCATCAAAACGACGGAGAAAATTAAAGGCGAGCCGTTAGTCGAGAAGGAAATTGCATTTATTCACTCTTTGGCAGGCGAGATTTAGATGGTTGAGCCTGTGTATCGTCTTCAACCGGCGGCGCGGATTTATGGAATAGTGCACCTCTGGTATTTGGTTTTCTTCTTCGCATCTCGGCGTTTTCATTATAGTAAACTTTTCTGAACCGGCCGTCCTCTTCTAATTCCTTCAAGTCGCCGGCGGTTGCGAGAATCCAATCACCCTGTTGATAGCGCTGATAAACAGAGGACTTATCCTGCAATATTTCAATCGGCCTTTTAAAGTAATGGACCACTCTTGGTGAAGCATAATGGTAGGCCACTAAATTGTCCGTTATCGGCACTTTCTCAGATATATCCAATCCGAACTTTCTCGTATAATTATTATTACTACGAGGGGCTGAGAAGCTGATGTAGCACACGGTCAGAATACAGAGACCTGCGAAAATGAAACCGCTGGCCAGGGCGGGTTTTTTCTTTGCGAATGATATTGATATTCCTGTGACCATTGCGAGTGCAATCAAACCCAGCCACAGCGCTTGTGATAGAAGGTCAGGGACGGCTACGGCTATGTAAATCATACCAGCAAGAGCCGCAGTAATTATGAAAATGATGTGGCCAAGAAGAAAGTTTTTTGTGAACTTTTTTGTATATGCTCTGCGTATGAAGGCCATATCTTCTATTATGATTCCAATTAAGATGGCCATTGCAGGCATTAGGGGGAGAATGTAGTGTTTGCGTTTACCTCCGGATACGGTAAGAAAAATCAGGTCAACCACGAACCAGAGCCATAGAAACAGCATTACTTTGCGTTTTTTGTCCCAGATTTTGTAAAAAGGTGTCGGCAGAGCAGCCGGCAGGAAGGCGACCCACGGTACGATAAACTCGAACATCATAAGCAGATAAAAGTAGATGGGGTAATTACCCGCATCGAATTTACCGAAGAGGCGGTCGAAAAAATGGTGCTTCCATACCACCAAGTCCCAGTTTACTCTTTGAGCAATGGCCAACGGCCAAGGTAAGACAACAGCCAAGAAAATAATCCCACCTATGATTGGTAGCAGTTTAGGAATCTTTCTCCATTCTTTAAATATCAAAAGATAGAAAAACAACGGCAGCAGAACCAGTGGAATCGGCGCGGGTCCTTTGGCCAGGTTAGCCAGAGCGAAGCTTGTCCAAAAGATAAGCATGTAAACAATTTGGTTTCCGCGTCGGTTTTCATTGACAGCAGAATAGAAACTTAGAAAGCACAATGTTATGAAAAAGGTAAGAGCCATTTCCGGTCGGGCGGTGTGTGAGTACTTAATATAGCTCAGCGATGTTGCCCAGACGGCGGCAGAAAGAGCGGCGATGCGGAAAGACAGCCACAGGTTTACAAAATACAGAATCGCCGCAGCAGAAAGAAAGGCAAAAACAGCACTCGGTAGGCGGGCGGTGAACTCATCAATTGCACCTGTAGTTTTCGACAGGCCGGCGACAAGCCAGTATGAAAGCGGGGTTTTCTGAAGCCGAAGCTCGTCGTTAAAAGTGGGCATGATCCAATCGCCGCTGGCGAGCATTTCTCTGGCAACAACGGAGACGTAACACTCATGGTTTTCCATCGCTTCGGTACCAAGCTGCCAAAAAGCAGTCAGTGCCGCGAGTAGTAATACGCAGAACGAAACAAAGATTTTGTTGTTTTTTGAGATTGAATTGTTTGTGGAGTTATTCATAGCATTGCCTTTGGCCTTAGTCCGCAAGGACTAATTGCGGCAGCGGAGATGGAACATTATCGATAACTCCTATTTGCATGAGCAATACAGCTAATTCTTCCATGTGACTATTGAGATACGGTAAAAGCTTTGTATTGCGCTTTGGGTTCCATCCGTAGCGTTTCATCTCGGCAATTACAAAAACAGGGTCTTCTTTTTCCACAAGCAACCGATAAGCAGCGATAACCCCACCGGTGCGCTGGGCCCCGGCGGAACAGTGAACCAGCGCCGGCTTTTGCTTTTTTTGTGCCTGGCATATTGCGGCGATGGCTCCGGCATAATTATTAATGTCCCCTGTGCCATTGCCCTTGAGCGGGAATATATGCCTTTCGATACCAAGTTCTTCGGCTGCGCGTTTTTCAGCGACTTTGTCTACATCGTCTGATTCATCTCCCGAAAGGCAAACTATCACACCGATATTGTATTTGACCAGAGTTTTTTTAATCAGCGATGAAGAGATTTGACCGCTACGATAAATCTGTCCTTGTTTGACCACACCGAATTGCCGGGGTATAACACGGTCCTTGACAACATCTTCCCAGAGCCAGATTGCCCCGGCCAGCAGCAGAATAACCAACGAGACCGAAAGTGACTTTTTGCTGATGAACTTTGATGTGTGCTGCTTTGGAATGTTGTCTTTTATTTCGGGTTTTGTCTTATTCATATCAGGTGTTCTGTTTGGCAACTTCTTTTAGAGAAGATGACTTTTCAAGCAATTACTCGATTAGTTTTACTATCTCATCAAAGTCGTTCGGCGCTTCTATAGGTGGATTGCTGAATTTGCCCTGATTTTCCTTATGATAGTTGACCGTTACGTTAGGATCTTTGAGAGCGTGTCCGGTCAGCACACAAGCAACTCGCTCGTCGGGATTGATAGTGCCCTCGGCAATCAGGTGTTTTAGTCCTGCGATTGTTGCTGCAGAGGCCGGTTCACAACCCAAGCCGAATTTGCCTATAATTGCCTTTGCATCGCAAATCTCCTCGTCGGTGACGGCGCGGACAATGCCATTACATATATCAATCGACCTCAGACACTTCTTTAGATTGACCGGTCGGGAAATTTCTATCGCAGAAGCGCAGGTATGAGGTGAAAAATTACGTGCCGTCAGGTCGGCGTAGTAATCGTCTATAACCGATTGATTGACTCTGCCGTTGTTCCAGACGAGTTTTTTATTGTTAACCAAATCGGTGAGCGTGTCGGCGCCGGTGGCGTTTATAATCGCCATTCGAGGTATTCGTTCAATCAGCTCAAGTTGTTTCAATTCGTAGAAGGCCTTGCCGAATGCGCTGGAATTACCGAGGTTGCCGCCGGGCACAATTATCCAGTCCGGAACATCCCAGTCCAGCGACTCGATGATTCGGTACATAATGGTCTTTTGGCCTTCGAGCCGGAAGGGATTTAGGGAATTGAGGAGGTAAAAGCCAAGTTTGCTGCAGACGTCTTGAACCTGGCGCATACAGTCGTCGAAGTCACCGAGTATTTGAATGGTTTTGGCGCCGTAATCCATTCCCTGGCTGAGCTTGCCGAAGGCAACTCGGCCTGAGCCAATGAATACAGTGCATTTCAGGCCGCAGCTATGTGCGTACAAGGCGACAGAGGCCGAAGTATTGCCGGTCGATGCACAGGCACAGGATTTAGCGCCGACCATTTTGGCGTGGCTGAAGGCAGCGGCCATACCGTTGTCCTTAAACGAGCCGGAAGGATTCAGTCCCTCGTACTGTAAAAATAAACGACCCGGTTTCATATCGACGTATTCCGCGACCGCATCGTTTTGCTGTAGGATTGTCTGGCCTTCACCTATGGTGACTTTGAATCTATCTTCACAGAAATTGAGAAGTTCGCGAAAACGCCATACACCTGAGAAATCCAGCGGATTTGACCTGTTTGCCCAGCGTTTGGCAAAGTCGCTTAGTTTTTTCGGGACTGTGACTTTTTCCCAGTCATACTGCACATCCAGCAGTTCGCCGCACTGCGGGCACTTGAATATTGCCTGGCCACGGTCGAACTGTGCCCCGCAATCGAGATTTATACACTTCTGATAAGCTACGTCAGCTATACTCATACTGAAAAGTCCTTAATGGATTTGGAGGTATTATAAACTATGAGCATAGTTTTTGGTACAGAAAACGTTTTTAATTCGGATTTTCGTTTTTACCGGCAGCAATGTGTGGCGGTTGCGAGAATCAGATGCTATAATTTTCATCTATTATGGTTAGAGTTTTTGCTCTCATTCGGGAAGAATTTCGTATTGAAAATTACAAATAGAAAGGCAAAAGGAAAAATGAGAAAAACAGGTAACGCATTGGTCGTAACGATTGTTGTTCTGTTAGCACTTGGTATCGGGATTTTTGCATGGTATATCGGCGGCTACAATAAAGCGGTCAATTTTAAAGAGGGAGCGGAAAGCGCGTGGGCAAATATTGACGCGGCTCTTCAACGTCGGCTTGACCTGATTCCGAATCTTATCGAGACGGTCAAGGGTTATGCCGCACACGAAAAAGAACTTTTCGAGAATATTGCCAAGTCGAGAGAGAAATATTTCCAGGCAGGTACACGGGCTGGAAAGATAGAGGCAACAAACGAACTTAGTGGATTTTTGTCACGGCTTTTGATGCTTCAGGAGAATTATCCGGAGTTAAAGGCCAACGAGAATTTCCGTGACCTTCAGACTGCGCTGGAAGGGACAGAAAACCGCATAGCAGTTGCGCGGACGAGATATAATGAGGCGGCCAAGCAACTCAATGCTTATACGAAGCAATTTTTCGGGTCTTATTTCTGTCGCAAGGCAGGTGTAGAACCGGTTGAATATTTCGAGGCCAGCGAGCAAGCCAAGACGGAAGTGCCAAAGGTGGAATTTTAGACAGACCAATTTAGTATAAACAACAAACTATCTAAAAAACAGACGTCACCTCCACAAAAAAATGATTAAAAATTGTTGACAGAAATGCTCATTTTTTGTTATTATCGTGAGGTTAGTAATGGGCAAGCTCCTTATCTTCCCTCAAGGGGCAGGCTCTTAACAAAAGCTGAGGGAATATAGAGGTAACCCCAATACAGGTAAATAAGGAGCAAGTTGAAATGAGCACAGGTACAGTAAAGTGGTTTAACAGAACGAAAGGATTCGGCTTTATCGTTCCCGACGATGGCAGCGATGACTTGTTTGTGCATCACTCGAATATCGCGATGGAAGGCTACCGTACCCTTGAGGAAGGCCAGAAGGTCGAGTACGAGACAAGGCAAGGCCGTAAGGGCTTGGAAGCTATAGGTGTCAAGCCGGCTTCTTAAGATAAAAACCTTAATCGAGAAAATCGACAGGTCCCACTTTTAAGGTGGGACTTTTTTTGCGCTTTCATAGACCAGTAAATATAATTCAGACTATGTAAAGAAACATCCGGACTTGAAATATAAATTAGGTGGAGTAACAGCTTTTTAGCCGCGTGAGAAGCGTTTCGCCAGACAGACGACAAACAGGGCCATCAGAAAACCACCGACTACCGCCTCGGCCATTGCCAGTTGTCGGCAAAAGCCGTGGGCTGAGGGGTAAAAATCACCATATCCAAGTGTTGTAAATGTTATCGTGCTGAAGTATAAGCTCTGCAAAAAGGACGGTTCGACAGGGCCTTGACGATAGACGAGTGTTCCGGGCTGTGAATAGAGAAGCGTACAAATAACTATGACCAATGCGCTTGCAAACAGGACTCTGACGGGTCTTTCGCCATAACCGAAAAGCATTCTGCCAAAAACAAGCTCGGGAAGCAGTCGTATAGCCGAGACCCATCGTAACAGTTTATTTAACGGTCTCAAATCATCATAGTCACCGGGTCCCCTTAGTTTTTGCCACAGGCGGGCACAGCGCTCTTTATAAAAACACTCTCCCGCCAGTTGATAGTAACCCGCTTCCTGCGAGGACTGCTTAACGAATCTCCAGAAGCTCTCATCGTCACCGTATTTTCTTCTGCCGAAAAAGACATTGTCATAGTCTGGCACTGTCCTGTTAGCAGAGTAAACTCCGTTGAAATCGGTTTGGCCTAAAAAGTGAACAGCCGAGAAATTAACGCCTTTTACAAAATGAGTGTTTGCAAATCTGGCGGAGGATTTAAAGACAGCATTGCCGCAAAGGCAATAGCCATTGAAAACCGTCGTTCTGAATTTTGCATCCGAATGAAAAGAGGCGTTTTTGAAGGTAGCAACTCCATCAAAACTACAGCCGTCAAAAGCGGCAGTGCCGCGGAAAACAGCATTTCTGAATCTCGCTTGTCCTTGGAATTTGGAACTGTTGAAAATCACATCCTCTTTAAATTCGATGGTGACGCTGTCCGGGTCTGCCCAGGGACCGGTGAAAACAATATTTTCTTCAAAATTACACTTGTCGAAAACTATCGATTGCGACAAAGTCAGCAGCTTTTGCTCCTGGTCATCCAAATCTACTCTAAGCTTTTCGGTGTGGAACTTTTCGGAGGGGTCAAAGAAACGGTTTATATCGAGTACGCCGGTAATGACACATTGATTTAAGTGAATATCATCTCCATCGGCGAGGGCCTGAAGCAATTGGGTTGCAGATATGCTCTGTTTTTCTTTCTGGAGCGCCATCGGCTACTGCGGCAATTATTCTGTTTCTTCTTTCTGCAACAACTCGATAATATCAGATTTTGTTGGCAGCGCCTCAATCGAGCCAAATTTTGTGCAGACCAAAGCCCCTGCAGCAGAGGCGAACTTGACTGCTTCTCTGAGGTCGTCTTTGACGGCACAATATGCGGCCAAGGCGCCTGCAAAGGCATCGCCGGTGCCCGTTTGGTCGACAAGCTCTATCTGGTAAGCGGGTATGTGGTCGGCGCTGTTTCTATCAACGACCATACAGCCGCGCTTGCCCATCGTTATAATGGCAGCATCGACACCGCGAGCAACAAGGTCGGAGCCGATCAACTTTGCGGTGCGAATATTAGTAACGGAATGCTCGGTGATACGGGCGGCTTCATAAAGATTAGGTATAACTATATTGGCTGAGAAGTAATCGAGGGGCATTTCGCCGTTCTGCTCTCTGGGCTGCTCGATGGGTCTGGCTGGATTGAGAATGACCTTTGTGCCGTGCAGTTTTGCACAACGAATGGCTTTTGTGATAGCATCCTGCGGCAGTCGTCCATGAATCAAACATACATCGGCAACAGATATTATCTGCTCAGCGGAATCGATGTCCTCGGGACGCAGGGCGCTATTGGCCCCTGCATACGTAAGAGTTGCGTTCTCGCCTTCAGCATCAACCAGCGTTACAACAACACCAGTATTCATTACTTCGGCAGAAAAGAGAAAATCAGTGTTGACATTATACTCTGCGAGAATGTTAGTTATCATTTGAGTGAATGGGCCGCCGCCGACCTTGCTGATAAGATAGACCTCACATCCGCACAAGGCGGCCTCGATGGCCTGACTTATCCCCGGCCCAGTTGCTGTATATGCAAGGGCAGAACCGTTAATACGCTGACCGGCCGATGGAATCTGCCCGCACCTTACTGCCATATCCACATAGGTGGGGCCAACTACGACTACCTTCGGAATCTTGGCTGTCATTTAATCCTCGAAATCCTTTTCGATTACACAAAGTATAGCCAACCCATCAATAAATGCAAACTTTTTTAGCTTTCACTGTAGGATTTGGTCTTCAAATATGAATAAAAGAGCTTTATTGCTATATTGAAGACGAGCGGAAGAATACAAATGAAAGAACCATCAGTTAAATAGCAGCGAAGTGGTGATTTACGAGATAGAGCATAACAAAGCTTTCATACCTTTGGAATTAAGCAGCATTGAACAAGAGTTGTCAATTTCACATAAAATACGAAAGTCTAAAGTGCTATTACTGTTTACTCAAAGGGAATAGGGAGAGCATCATCAAAGCATACGTCTCCCCAGACAGCCATCTGAAACCTTCGCAGGTCCTCGCTTTCTGCATCACCTGGTATCGGTATATTGTACCCATCGCCTCCCATAGCTATCTCAGATTCAGATTGCTTGCCAATATCAAGGGTAACGCTCTCTGTATACTTCCAGTAATCACTATGGCCATCTGCGAAGGACACGTTCGTTCCGTTCCTGTGTCGTATCGGTGGCGGGTCATACCATTTATTGAGAGTACAATCGGTGGCAAAGCTGTCAGGAGACGCCCTTCCTTCATCAACAAAGACGAGCCTCTTGTCAGGTTTTTTAATCTGTGTTCTTCGTTTCATAACATACGAATAAGGTAAGGTGTTATTCTCTCTATATAAGTGCCAGCCATTCATAGAATCGACGATAGAATATGTCCGATACTCTCCTCTTAGACCTGTTGGGCACCTGTATGGTTTTATATCTTTGACGTATTCAAACAACCGCCAGTCATCACATTCGGTATTGTTTTCTTTATCGCCCGTTATAGCTTTTATCTGGTCATCTTCTTCATCGCTTGTAGTATAGCCGGCCCACGATATTTCGTCGCAGGGACAGGTTTTACACTCACTATGTTCAGCATCATCTCTAAAATTTTTCTTGGCAGCCCCGTTGACAATACGGTCGTCGTTGGCATCGCAGTACAAGTACCATGCAAGCTGGAGCTGTTTGAGATTATTCAGACATACAGCACGCTGGCCCTGCTCGCGTGCCCTTGACAAAGCCGGCATCAAAATAGCCATTAATAGCGCAATGATGGCAATTACCACCAAGAGCTCAATCAGTGTGAAACCTTTGTGTTTTTTCATCATGTAACCTTCTTAAATATATTACCAATTACTATTTCCTTATACATCTGTATTATACCAAAAACTTACATCCTGTTCAAGTACCTAAAGACCGATAAATATCCCAAATGTTAAAATATTTACTATGGATTTAGGGTGAGAGTCGATAAATGCAGTCTTTGGGGGTTTGCATTCGGTTAAAAAATTACTATAATTCCAAAAAAAATGCATACTGAACCGAAGTCGAAAAACAAAAGACGGGGCTGATATGTATCTTTGAATATATTATTAGGGTATGTTCTTCTAAGAGTTATATCAGGAGACGGATATGATAAGCGTGAAAGAGTTGCGGCGGAGTTTCGGGCCAATCGTTGCTATTGACGGTGTGTCGTTTGACGTCGAAAAGGGAGAGGTTCTGGGCTTTCTCGGGCCTAATGGAGCGGGCAAAACAACAGTAATGAGGATATTAGCGTGTTTCCTGAGGCCCGACGCCGGCACAGCTACGGTATGTGGGTATGATATTCTCAAGAATCCTATCGAGGTGAGAAAATCTCTCGGCTATCTCGGAGAGAATGTGCCGGCATACAATGAGATGACGGTGGGTAGCTTTTTGAACTTCGTTTGTGATGTGAGGTTAATAAAAGGTAAAGAACGCAAGAAAGCGCTCGACCGTATCGTTGCTATGTGTTCGATAGAGTCAGTATATCACCAGACCATCGAAACATTGTCAAAGGGATACAGGCGGCGTGCGGGGCTGGCACAGGCGTTAATTCATGACCCGGATGTTCTAATTCTTGATGAGCCGACCGACGGGCTGGACCCAAATCAAAAACACGAAGTCAGGACACTTATCAGTAAAATGGCTGAGGACAAGTGCATTATCGTATCAACTCATATACTGGAAGAAGTTGAAGCGGTTTGTTCGAGAACAATCATTATTTCAAAAGGCAAGATTCTAGTGGACTCAACACCTGGGAAGCTAAAGGCGGAGCACAATTGCGGTCTGGATGAAGTTTTTCGCAAGATTACACAAAACGAGAAGAAACACGTAAGCATAAAGGCAGTTGGGTAAATAGGTAAGAGGATTTGTTCTAAATCAGTCAATTGCTGTAATAGGAGAAAATGCGATGATGCTGGGAAGTGAAGAAAGAGAAAAAAAATATAGCCGCATAGGAGGGATATTGCTTTTTTTGTGTATTATCCTTACTGTATTTACACCAGCATTCAGAGGTTTTATTGTTGTCGTCAATTATGACAACATGCGTGCTCATTTTGTCTCGACACCGCAAATATACCATCTATTTATTATTTCCAGCATATTTAGTATTGGATTGGCGGTTTTAAGCTTTGAGGCTGGATTTAGCCTTTGGTCAAGACGGCAATATGCCGTAGGACTTGCAAAAGTATATTTTCTCTTCGGAATCGGTTGGGAAGCATTGCTCTTGTTAATTGTTTTTGCAGGTGGCTTTCCAGATGAAATAAAGGGAGGAGTTGTAAAGTCAATGATACAAAGCTGTATTGGATTTGCCATATGGTTTTCGTATTTGAGCATTTCCAAGAGAGTTAAGGCGACCTATGTAAAAGAGCCAGAGTATCAATTCAATTTGAAACATCTATGCACAATATTAGTGCTTGTATGGCTAATTCGTTCCCTTGTTTGGTTATCTTGTTTTATAGTATGGTTGTTTAACAGACTTGTAATTTTGTGTATAGGCAAAACTGCAGGGTCAATCTATGTGAGGGAATTAAAGAGCTATTTTACAACACCTATTGCGTATGTATTTCTTGTTGTTTTTTTGTTTTTCTCCGGGTATTTAACTTTCAAGCAGGGTTTTTTTGAGATAAGGCAGGCGGACATGCGGTCGTTTTTTATGAATATGCCGTTGCTGTTTATTTTTCTTGTTCCGGCAACAACGATGCGTCTGTGGGCGGAAGAGCGAAAGAGCGGCTCGATCGAATTGCTGTTGACGCTGCCGGTTACGGTGAACCAGGCGGTATTGGGCAAGTTCTTCGCTGCCTGGGTATTTCTTGCGATATCGCTTGGTTTGACATTTCCAATGGTAATTACGGTCTGCTACTTAGGTGAGCCAGATGTCGGGTTGATACTGACGGGGTATCTGGGCAGCTTTCTCATGGCCGGGGGATTTCTTGCTATCGGATGTTTTTTCTCTGCGGCCAGTAAAAATCAGGTAATCAGCTTTGTTCTTTCGGTGGTTGCCTGCGCGATATTTGTTTTTGCGGGTATGCCGACCACAATGAATTATCTGTCAACATTTTTGCCTGCCGGCCTGATTGGTACTATTGAGAGTATGAGCTTTGCGAATCACTTCGAGTCCATACAAAAAGGGGCGATTGAATTTAAGGACCTTAGCTACTTTGTGTTATTGATTATCGGCTGGGTTGCGGCCGGCAGTATTATCTTGCAAGAAAGGAAGGCCAGCTAATGAGCAGTCCCAGGGACTCCTTACGGAGAACGATACGAGCGGTTATCGGGATAATTTTTGTTCTGGTTATTACATTCAGTGCCATAAGCATTTTCCAGAACATCGGCAAGTCATTGAAAGTCGACGTGACCGACCAGAAGCTCTATACACTTTCGGATGGAACGAAGGCGATTTTAGCAAAGCTTAATCAGCCAATTAAGGTAAAACTATATTATGCCAAGACCGCGGCGCTTAAGGCGACAGATCAGATACGATATTTCAACAACTATTATCAGTATGTGAAAGATTTACTGGAAGAATATGTTACCGTTGCCCATGGAATGATTGATTTTCAAGTGATTGACCCACGTCCGTTTTCTGAAGAAGAGGCAGAGGCGTTGCGGCACGGCCTGGAAAAGTTTCCGATTACACGTGAGGAGAACTTTTTCTTCGGTCTAGCGGTTCAAACACAATTCGGCGTAGAAAAATCGATACCTTTCTTTTCGCCCGACCGACAGAGATTTATTGAATATGACATAAGCTATCTTATTGATACTGCGATTACTCGCCAAAAGACAAGAATAGGAATTTTCAGTTCATTGCCTGTGATGGGTGACGAGGTGAGTGGATATATGGCACAGATGATGCGGATGCAGGGTCAGCGACCAAGGCCCGCCTGGACGATTGTTGAGCAATTAAAAGAGCAGTATGATGTCAGCAGTATCGCTACGGATGTAAATGAGATTAAGGATGTCGATATTTTGCTGGTGATTCATCCGAAGGAGCTGGCTGAGCAGATGCTGTTTGCAATAGACCAATTTGTTCTAAAAGGAGGCAGGACGATTGTTTGTGTGGACCCCCACTGTCAAGTGGACCAGCCGAACCAAGCAATGATGCCTGGGGCGTACTCCCAAAGCTCAGATCTGAATACTCTTTTTCGTGCCTGGGCTTTGGAGATGAATGAGAGCAGTTTTGCCGGTGACCGAAGCAGGGCGCAGGTAGCGAGACTACCATCAAGGCCAAACGACAGACCTCAAGAAATCATTGGCTTTCTTGAGCTGGTTCCTCCTGAGTGTTTTAATACGGACAATGTTATATCGGCAGAGCTAAACCGGGTTAGCGTTTACCTTGCCGGTGTATTAAAAGAGTTACCTGAACCAAATAATATTGAAAGAATACCCCTGGTTACGACGACCAGCAAGGGTAATGAGGTTTCTGTCAGAAGCCCTTATGAATTGGCAATGTTAGAGCCGAAGCAGCTTATGGACAGATTTGTCGATGGGAATGAGCCGGTAGCGATGGGTTACCTGGTTACCGGCAAATTTGTCAGCGCCTTTCCAGCCGGTATTGAAATTGAATCAGAAGAGAAATCCGAAGACCCGAATGACAGCGGTGCAGTTCGTAAGCATATAACCGGATTAGCCAAAGCAACAGAGGACTGTGCGGTCGTAGTCTTTTCAGATGTTGATTTTATCAGCG
>CAZUTR010000014.1:0-19001 GCA_964623545.1 uncultured Pirellulales bacterium
TGCAAAGAATATGCCAGCTTTTGTGCTGTGTGCGGGCTTTTTGGCAGGTTTGATTTTAACTGCTTTTGAAATAAGCAATTACAAAATGCAGAAATTAAATATCCTTAAAATTGGGACGTATTTTGCACCTGGGAACTGCCAATTCTGGTAGTTAAAAGCCGTACAAAGAGCCAAGTTGACAGGTATTATTGCTTTAGAAACTCACAATATAGTTGATACAAGGACCGGCGGTGTATTACAATTCCGTTCTTCGCAGCATAGCTACGCCAAGCAAAAAGAAGACAAGCCCGATAGCCAGGAGAACAGCGCATGGAGCTATCATTTCAGGGAAGCTGAAATTTCGCCAAACGGCACCTTCCATCGAGTAAATGCCCCAGCGGACGGGACTGATTCGGCTGAGTCTGCTCAACCACTGCGGCATAAAGGCCAGCGGCATCATCCCTCCGCCGAGCATCGCCATAATCATAAACATCGCCCAGCCGGCTGCGCCCACACTCTGCTCGGTTCGTCCAAGAGTGCAGATAAACATCATAAGACCAACGAAACAAAGTACCGTACAAACAAAGGCCAATACCAACAAAAATGGATTACCAATCGGCATCTTGAAAATGAACTTCGCCCCGAGACACAGCAACAATATTACAGACATGCAGGTTATAAAACAGGCGACGGCTTTTCCACCGAGAATATGTGCGCGACCGATTGGGGCTATTCGCAGGCGCTGAAAGGTGCCGGCGGTGCGCTCTTTGACAATTGAAATTGCGAATGTAGCAGCACAGCCGAGAATACCCCACATCACCGCCTGGGCAAAAGTAATCTGAAAGGGTGATATCGGGCCGGTGGATTCTCTTTGGATATCCAGCTTTGCCACGTTCAAAATGTCACCATCAAAACCACTTGCTAAATCCTGCTCATTTACATCCTGCAAAAACTCATCAAAGGAATCAAAAAAAACAAGCAGTGTATCTTTCTGGTGGTCGTTGAGGTCATCTGCGTCAGAGACACTGCCTCGCCAGTCGTCAATCTGACCATCAAGCCATTGACGGTCGGTGAATTTTTCACCCATCGCCTCAAACTGGGCCTGTATGAGCAGACCCTGCAGATAGCCACTCTCCATCCTACGCGATGGGTCGGCCGCGAGCTGCAGCTTCGGCTCGTTGGTATCGAACATCGCTTCGAAACCATCTCCGAATCCCTTGTTCAAAAAAACAGCGGCGGCTTTTTTGCCTTTTCTTACCTGCTCGATTGCCTCATCCCTGTCCAGGTTAGTTATATTAAGTGCATCATAAGAGGCCAGCCGCGATACGAAAAGCTGTGAAAATTCCGAGCGGTCCTCATCAACAACGGCGATATTCATTCCCGTGGGCCCTTTGCCGGAACTCGAAAATACCGCACCAAAAAACAGGGCAAACATAATCGGAAAACCAAAGACCCAAAAGATGTTTGACTTGTCACCAAAAAGTACGCGAAGGTCTTTAACAGCAATCAACAGCGCTCTGGTCATAAGTCCCGAAGCCTCCGTCCCGTCAGATTCAAAAATACATCCTCAAGATTGGCAGTCTCAATCTTAAGAGAAATAAAATGTACACCGCTTCTGTTAAGCTGAGCCAAACTTTCCAACGGTTGTGTCGTCTCAAATCGCAGACAGCCCTGCTCGAACTGCAAATTCTCACCTTTAACAAATGGCTTGACTTTCTCCACGTCCATCGATTTCTCTTCGAATTCTGCTTCAACTCGGCTGGGGCCTCCGTGTTTTGCTATCAGATTTTCCACGCTGTCCATATCGAGGATTTTGCCGTGATCGAGAATTGCCACGCGGTCGCAAAGTCGCTGCGCTTCTTCCATATAATGAGTTGTGTAAATGATAGTATGTCCCTCGGACTTCATCGCCTCGATTGTATCAAATATTAAATTGCGAGACTGCGGGTCCACACCGACCGTTGGCTCATCAAGCAGGAGATACTGCGGCTGGTGCAAAAGGCCGCAGACCATATTCAGTCGGCGCTTCATTCCGCCACTGTATTTCGAGACGCGGTCCTTTCTGCGCTGTGACAGTCCTGATAATTCAAGGCAATGCTCGACACGCTCTCTGAGGTCTTTTCCTTTTAGGCCATACATACTGCCGAAGAAGGTCAGATTTTGCTCTGCGGAAATCTCTTCGTATATGGCTGTTGTCTGTGGTACGACTCCTAAAGATAGACGAACCTCAGCCAACATAGGGTTTGTCCTGCCGTCCAGCGACACGCTGCCTGTATCCGGGCTTAACAGTCCGCAGAGCAATCGGATGATCGTGGTCTTACCCGCTCCATTGGGGCCTAACAGACCGAAAGTTTCGCCCCGGCCAACCTCAAAATCGACACCATCCAGGGCAAGCACATTACCATAGCTCTTTCTTAAATCTTCAACCTTTATCATATTAAGCGAGTCGTTCGGACAATATACTTTTTACTTTGACAGTTCCCTGCTTCTGTCCCGTGCTCTTTTGATGCCTGCTGAAATCAATGGGCCGAAATTACCTTCTGTAAAGACCTTCAGGGCCGCCTCGGTAGTGCCGCCGGGCGAGGTGACCTTGCGGCGAAGCTCGGCGGGAGTTTCGCCTTGCTTGTCCCGCTCGACAGCAAGCAAAGCGGCGCCTTTTGCGGTCTGGAGTACCAGGTCTTTGGCGACGTCTTCAGGCAGTCCCAGCTCAACAGCGGCTTTAATTATCTCTTCGGTCAAAAGGAAATAGTAAGCAGGTCCGCTTCCGCTTACCGCGGTAACCGCATCTATTAAACCTTCATCTTCAACGACAATGGCATTTCCGACCGCCGAAAAAATTGTCATCGCCTTTTCCAGCACCGGCTTTGCAGCTTCGTTGGCGAACAGCGCGCTTGCACCTTCGCCAATCAGTGCGGGGGTATTGGGCATAACGCGGACAATCGCAACATCACCGAGAATGGTGGTGATATTCGCTGTCTTTATCCCCGCAGCAATGGATATAAAAAGTGTGTCTTTATTGAAAGCATCCTTTATGCTCTGCAGGGCCTCGGTCATATTCTGTGGTTTGACACTTAAGACGAGAATATCTACTTCCGCAGCTAATCCGTCATTGCTCTCGACAGCAGTGACGGCGTATTTTTCCGAAAGCATCTTGAGCCGTTCAGCCCTGATATCGCTTATTAAAATATTTTCCGGCTTGCAGAGCTTTGCATTAATTATGCCCTTTATCAGGGCTTCCGCCATATTCCCGCTGCCTATAAAGCCAATTTTGCTCATTTGCATCTCCTTTCTAACGCAATTATACCGCTGCCATTTTACAGATATTGCGATTCGGGTAAACCAAAATATGTTTTTTGACCGGCAAATCGCTTTATGGTAGAATCTCGTCCCTATAGCAAGCTCGTTCGGGCTCATTTTCCTGTTGATAATGAGAGAGACCTCGGCGGCTCACCGTAAATAAAATGTTATCAGTCTTAGAAAGTAAGGCATTATAAATGGAAAGAGAAGGCAATCGCAGACAAAACATCCTGGCTGTATTGACATTGAGTGTTCTGACTATTATGTCGGGCTGTGGCGCACGCCACGATTTGGACGCCAACGCTATAGTATCCGACCCGAAAATTGTGCTGCGAAGTGTGGGGGCAGGCGATGTTAATGTAGATGTTAGCGTTGACCCGCGGGTGGAGCTTATTAGCATTATCTTTCGCCTGGCGGGCAACGAGGAATACAGTGATTGCCGGATTCCCGGCTACGATAAGGACATTAAGAAATATTTCAAGCCATACAAAAACCATTCGGCAGTCAAATATGCCGCATGGTTGAGAAGAGCTCGAGGAATGGGTTTCAATGCACCGATGGCGTTGGCGGTACACGTCGGTGATTTGCCGAATTTAGAGCAGCTTGTGCCGCTGGAGCCACTGCCGGCGGAGCTTGACAGCAGATGGCGACCGGCAGAGGCCAGAAAATTTTTGGAAAGGGCCAGATTATTCGCCAAAGAAAGCAATTTCGGTAAGTTCTACAACGACCACAGACCTATGTACGAAAAGGCCATTTCGGATTTAACACAGCTAATCGAGAATCAGGCGCACTTCGAGTGGTTCGAGCAGTTTTTCGGAAAGGGAACAAAGCCGCATATGAGTGTCCCGTTGGGATTTACAAACGGACCGAGCAGCTACGGCGCATCGGTAGTGATTGATGACCAAAAACATATCTATTCCGTACTGGGAGTTTGGCAGTGCGACATGCTTGGGAATCCGAAGTTTCATAAAGGACTTGTGGGGACAATCCATCACGAGCTGTGCCATTCGTATTCCAATCCTATCGTGTTTAAGTATTCCGATGAACTGCGGCAGGCGGGGCAAAGAATTTTTCCAAAGCTCAAAGACAAGATGCGAAGCCAGGCTTACGCTGAGTGGCAGACTATGATGTGCGAATACGTTGTGCGTGTTTGCACAATACAATATTACAAGCAATACGAAACAGCAGATACAGTAGAACGTGCCATAAAATACAATATTAAAAGGGGCTTTGTCGGGATGCGTGAGCTGAACGAAGTGGTCTCAAAATACGAAGATGAGCGTGACAAGTATCCGACTTTTGAATCATTCTTCCCACGAGTGGTTGAGTTTTTTAACCAATACTGCAAAAACCTGGACACCAGCTAAAGCAAGTAGAAATTGAAGAATTAATGGAGAAACACAATGCAAAAACAGGCAGAATACCCAGAGGCGATTAAGACCAAATATCCCGAGCAGGTAGTTATCGCAATAGCGAAGGACAAAAATGGAAAGGCCAATCCCGTTACACTTGGCTGGACGATGATAGCTTCGGGCGAGCCGCCGATGATGGCAATCGCCGTCGCGAAGAAACATTACTCAATCGAAACCATCCGTCATTCGAAGAGTTTTACTATTGCGTACCCATCTTTGCAGATGGCAGAGGCAGCACTTTTCTTCGGCTCGAAATCAGGACGAGAAGTTGATAAATTCGCAGAATTCGATTGTCCAACAGAGCCGGCAAAGGAAATCGATTCGGTATTGCTGTCCGATGCGACAGCCAACTTCGAGTGTGAATTAGAGTCGGAGGCAGAGGCAGGCGACCATATAATCTTCGTCGGCAGAATTGTCTGCTCGCATATCAACACCGAGCCGAAAAAACGCTTATATACTATCGGCCCGGGACACAAATTGGGAGCAGCTGAATAATTGATTATTGATTAAGGATTATTGATTATTAATGAGGAATAGATGGATAATTGATTACAAAAAGTGTTGTATATTATTATGTTGAGTTGCCCCAATCCATATCAGCAGTAGAAAAAATAAAGCGTAAACTGTCAAACTATCCTCAAGTCACATGCCAAGAGGAAGATGGGATGTTCATCATTCATTCCGCATCACCTAGTGGTTTTGAAATTATCATAACCAAAGATCCTAGTGAGTACACCGTTTGTTTCGGCTGCTGGCATGGTCATTTTGATTCGGAGGATGATGTTGTCGACTTTGTTGGCTTTGGCTTGTCTGATCGTTGTCGTGTGCGTGAGCTGAGAAGAGGAAAAAGTCCGTACAAATGGTTTATTGAGTCTAATAACGATGGAGTTTGGCAAGTTTGCTACACCACCGGTCTCATTTTCTTTCCTTTTTGGAAAAGTAAATCTGAAGTAATATATCAGAATAATATTATTCCAGCGAGCTAACCGTTCTTTATGGTTTGCAGATTTTGCATGGTCTTCTGCCGGAGTTTATCGCATCTTCCCTTGTCTTGAAGCGGACAAGATTTTCCTGCTTGATTTTCTGAGCCCATTCGCAGTCGGGTCTGTGAAAGACCTTGCTGTTCTTCGATGCAACGAACTGATACTCAGCGGTAGCTGGTCTTGTGGGTTGTTTGGCTTCTCTGGGTTGGATGGGCCGGGAAACGGGACGGTCGCCGACATTAGAAGATTTAACGCCCTGGGGATTGGCTGCACTGTGAGATTGGAGAAACGCCTCGACCTGAACGAGTATCGCATTCGTAACAAAGTCAGGCATATCCTTAACCTTTGCCGCCTGCATCGCAGCGTCGGATTTCCAGACCTCGGCCTTGAAATAAAGGTCCTGCTGCTGGAGATATACCATAGTGGCCAGTGCTACCTGAGTACGGAAGACGTAAAGGTCTGAATCTGCGAACTTGAGCAGCTCCATATAAACCCTCAGTTCAGGGACGTTGTGTGCCCGCATTCCTTTGCCGAGATGGATTCCCGGCTCTATTTCGATACCTACTTTTTTGATTTTGTCTTCTATCTGCTTTTGTAGGTCCGCCCAAATCAGGCCATCCTTGCCTTCGCCGGGGGCGCCCGGCTCGACAATTACATACAACCTGTTTATCCCCTTCAGAGCCGGGTGGGCCTGGCCAATCAAAGTCAGGTCATCATGTGGTTCGGGCAATTCGGATTCGGCAAAGGCAGGGGTGCTTAAAATGATAATAATAGCCGAAATAATAGAATAAAACTTTTTATGCTTCATAATTTGCTCTCCTTTGTGATATTTAATTTCATATCATACATGCTCCTGCTTCAAAAAAATGTTATGCAATAAGGGCAAAGGCCTCGGTGACATCCATACCTTCTGTGATGCCGAGCTCTTTGGCCTGTGCATTGGCTTTGGTGACTTTGCGGGCTGGAAAGCGTTCGAGTGTGCCTATAGGATTATCAGGTGTGCTTTCGACTATTGCAGCTGCGACGCCATATCTTTCGCAGGCCTCGACATCTATCGCCGGACAGGCCAGAAATCCCTTCGAGCCGGTAACCAAGAGAATGTTGAAGCCGGACCATTTTGTCTGTACGCCCTCGACCGAACCGTTCGGCGTATCGTATGTTCTGGTATGAATTTTCATATATGTATTTGTATTTTATATTTAAATCAATTTATATGGGCTGGCCGAGCATGTCTCTTATATCGGAGAGTTTTTCATCAAACAGTTCTTTCGTCTTGGCCTCTAAATTCAATCGCAGCAGCGGTTCGGTATTGCTCGGCCGACAATTAAACCACCAGTCCTTATACATAACAGTGACGCCGTCGAGGTAATCGACCTGGCCGTCGCGATACTTTTTCGCGAGCGCATCGATTTGAGCTTGTTTATCGTCCACCTGAAAGTTTGTCTCGCCGCTGTTGTAGTATCTTCGCAGAGGTTTGATGAGCTTACTTACGTGCATTTTGGCCCTGCTGATAATGTTCAGTATGTGTACAAAAGTAATAAAGGCCGAGTCGGCACAAAAGTTATCGCGATAATAGAAATGGCCTGAAACCTCTCCGCCGAATATGGCGTGGGAATCGCGCATTGCCTTTTTGATAAAGGCGTGGCCCACACGCTCTCTGCGGGGGATGCCTCCATTTTTGAGAATCTCCTCGACAACAACCCAACTGCTTCGCAAATCATAAACAATGGTTGATTTCGGTTCGTTAGCGAGAAAATATGGCGCCATCAAAGCCGTAATAAGGTCACATCCGGTAGTCTCGCCTTTTTCATCAACCATCATCATTCTGTCGGCGTCACCATCGAAGCATATACCAAAATCGCACTTTTGTTTCTTTACTATTTTTTTAAGCTCTTTGAGATTTTCTTCAATAAGCGGATTCGGTTCATGCTTGAATTTGCCGGTGTGCTCGAAGTTAAGGTCGATTATTTGAATGGGCAAATCGTTAAAAATAAGCGGCACCATTTTGCCGGCCATTCCATTCGAGGCATCGATTGCGATTTTTAGCTTCTTGATTTTGGGGTCAAGAAACTTGAGGATGTGATTTTTGTACTCCGCGGTCAGGTTGCTTTTCTCTACCGAGCCGGTGACATTGCCCTTGGTATGAAGCAGTGCTGTTGCGATGTGCTTTATGTCCTTTAAACCGGTGTCAACACCGACAGGTTTGGCACCGATGCCGGAAATTTTAAAGCCGTTGTACTTGGCCGGATTGTGCGAAGCTGTAACCTGTACACCACCACAAGTACCGAGATGGTTTATTGCAAAATAAATCTGCGGCGTGTCTACCATCCCTATATCAATCACATTTGCACCGGCTGCATTTATCCCTTCGGTAAGGGCAGTAGCCAGCGGCTCACTGTGCGTCCTCATATCATGGCCTACGCATAAGGCCTGGGCATTTGTTTGGCCCCGCTGGAAACCACTGAGCAAAGACCGCAAAAAACGAGCTGTGGAATAGCCGATTTTCCACGCAGCATCTTCATCCAACTGCTCCGGGTAAACGCCCCTTATATCATACGCCTTGAAAATCGCCGGGTCCATATAAACAAGTCCTGTAGTGTTAAGAATAAAAAACGATTTCTGACTTTACACTGTTTGGGTCTGTTCGTCAAGAAAGGATTTATAGAGCTATTTTGCTAAAATGATTTTGGAAATTTGATAAAGGTTAGATTGTTATTTTTGGAGCAAGGATTTTGTGTATTTTGTTCAAGATGAAGCTAATATTTTTTTCTGAATCTCGCGGCGGGGATATTCATCAGCTTTCGGTATTTTGCAATGGTTCTTCGAGCGAGATTTTGGATGCCAGCCTCGGCGAGTTTCTTTCTTATCTGGTCGTCACTTAATGGCTTGCGTTTGTTTTCCGAATTGATAATCTGCTGTAGTTTAGCCCTTATGGCCTGCCAGCTATACGCAGTGCCGTTGTCATCTTCGGTTCCGCCACTAAAGAATTTTCGCAGGGGAAGTACTCCCCAATAACACTGAACGTATTTGCCGGCAACAGCACGGGAGACGGTGGCGAGATGTACACCGACTTCATCGGCGACCTTCGACATCGGCAGAGGTCTGAGATATAACTGGCCTTTGTCGAAAAAGTCCTTTTGAAATTTTACCACCGCCTTTGTTACTCTCAGCAGTGTGTTTTTTCGCTGCTCTATCGCATCCATAATCCACTGGGCGGAACGGATGTTATTCTGCAGAAACTTTTTTGTTTTTTCAGCGACATCTTTGCTTTTCGCCATTTTAGAATAATAATCACTTATTCTCAAATTCGGCAGATTGGAATCAGCTAATCGCACGATATAATCGTCTGAATCTTCTGATGTTTCCACTATTACATCGGCGGTTATTGGCAGGTTCTGGTCTATGCTGACTTGCAGGCCGGGCGAGGTATCAAACTTACTCAATCGCACAATGGCCTGGTTAATATCCTTGATGCTGCAGTTCATCTTTTTGGCGATATCCGGCAGATGATTTCCAAGCAGCTCGTTCATATGCTCCGAGACCAGCCTGGCTTCAAAGCTCATATCCTTACCGCTCTGTGCCATCTGGATTAGCAAGCATTCTTTGAGGTTGCGTGCTCCGACGCCGGCTGGTTCTAAACTTTGGACGAGCTCGAGCGCCTTTTCTAAATCGTCGTATGTGAAATCACTTCTGTCCTTGTTATATAACTGCTCCAGTCGGACGCCCAAATAGCCGCGGTCGTCGATGTAATCAATAATCGAACTGCCGGCCTTTTTGACCGGCTCTTCGGCTTCAAGCATTCGCCACTGTTCTTCCAAATATTCATGCAGTGACTGGGGTGGAGCCGCTGTGTTTTGCATCGCCTGCAATTTGCCGTCGGGTTCATCGCTGCGTCTGCGTGTATGAAAAGTGTCGGCTTGGTCAATGTAGTCCTTGAAATCATCCTCGAAGTCATCCACCCCCTCCAGATTTTCAACTCCCTCTTCTTCGCGGGTAGCTGTGACGTCTTTAGTATCTTCGCTCGATTGCTCGGTGGATTCGGTTTGCTCTGTATCCGATGTTTCGTCTGCCTCCAGAACGGGATTTTGATTCAACTCCTGCTCTATTCTTTCCTGAAGTTCTAGGATAGGCAGCTGGAGAATCTCCATCGATTGAATCATATGCGGAGCGAGCTTCATTCTCTGCTCCATTCGAAGTTGGCCCTGCATCTCCAGCTTCATACAGTCACCCGAAAGAACTTTATTCACAAAAAACTGGTGAGGTTCAACCCCACGTTAACCTTTTCTTCTATTATATCATAAATTATACGAAAGATTTGAGCAATATCAGAGAAACCGATGAAAATAATGACACTTTCTTTTGTGATAATACCGGGCTGTTTTCACCACATCGACGACAGAATATCACAATAAGCGCATGGCTCTTCCCTAAGTCTGTTATCTATGTGGTCTCTGCGTACTCTTTGGATAAGGAAATTCTATTAAAACTGCTTTCAGAAATTTAAGCTCCCGCAATTGCGCTCAACACGCGACTCGTTTTACTCGACGATGATTGCCTCGACGGGACACTCATCGGCCGCTTGCTGGACGTTCTCTTCCAGTTGCTTCGGGACTTCGTCGACCGTTACCTCAGCCATATCCACCCCCATCTCGAAAACTTCAGGACACGTGTCTACACAGAGCCCGCAAGCGGTGCACGTATCTTCAATTCTGACTTTCATTCTAAACTCCCTTTCATTTATTATTGAACTAACTGTAATGAATCCGCCCACTTATTCCTGCTACTGTCGTACGGCCGGAATCAGTCGAAAGATAGCTTTTGGCGTAAAAATTGTCAATTCAAAATCTTTTTGTGGAAATTACTGTTTTCTACGCTATACTACAGGCGTATCACATTGTGATAACAATTAAAGTAAATAATCAAATTTTTGGCCGGGTCCCATGCAAGCCGAGCCCGTGAATCTGGTCAGGCGGGGAACCGAGCAGCCATAAGCGAGTGCCTGGCTGTGCCGTGGCAAACCCGGCCATTTTTGGTAATTATAAAATGGCTTATACAGTTCTTGCCCGCAAATATCGTTCACAGACCTTCGATGACGTCATCGGTCAGGGGCCTATTTCCACAACGCTCAAAAACGCCATAAAAACGGATAAGGTAGCGCACGCTTACCTGTTCGCCGGCACCCGCGGCATCGGCAAAACCACAATGGCGAGGATTCTGGCAAAATCACTTAACTGCCTTAACTCCGATGCGCCAACAATAGAGCCGTGCTGCAAGTGTGATAGCTGTGTTGCCGTCAATCTCGGTGAGGACATCGACGTAATTGAAATCGACGGTGCGTCGAACAATGGAGTCGAAGAGGTTCGCCGTCTTCGTGAAAATGCCATCTACAAGCCGGCACGCGCACGATTCAAAATCTACATTATCGATGAAGTGCATATGCTAACCGTTGCTGCCTTCAACGCGTTGTTGAAGATACTCGAAGAGCCGCCCGACCACGTAAAGTTCATCTTCGCAACGACCGAGCCAAACAAGGTAATCCCGACGATTCAGTCCAGATGCCAGAGATTTGATTTCAACAATATTCCCGCCAACCTCATCGCCGAGCAGCTAAAGGCCATACTCAAAAAGGAAAAGATAAAGTTCGAGGATGATGTTATTCTTCCCTTAGCGAAAATGGCGAACGGCTCAATGCGAGATGGGCTGAGTCTGCTCGACCGGCTGATTAGTACGGGTATCGAGCCGCTGGCCGGTAGTATGCTCGAGGAATATCTCGGCTGTCCTAACAGCGAAAAGGTCTATAACCTTATCTCGCAAATCGGCGACAAAAGCGCCGAGGGCACTTTAGCGGCGCTGCAGGATTTAATCAGTACAGGACTGAGTGAAGTGCAGGTCGTCGATGCACTTGTCGATTTTATGCGAGACCTGATGGTCGTAAAATCCGCAGGAGTAAAGAGCGAACTATTAATCTTAACTGATGAGCAGAAAGAGCATGTCACTAAGTTGGCAGAGAAATTCGATGTCGCAGCGCTTGTTTACAATATAACGACACTTGAGAAAATGCGATGGTCAGTCAAAAACAGCGATACGGCAAGGGCGCTTCTGGAAGCTTGTCTGCTGAGGTTCGCCTTGAGCGAGCATTTTATGAACGTTGATACGCTTCTTTCCCAACTGAATTCCGGCTCAGACAAACAGTTAAAAAAAAACAAAACAGTAGAAAAACTTAAGACCGAACAATCCTCAGCAGCTAACAAGCCGCAAATAACAAGTAACAATAATCGAGTATTGAGTATCGAGAATCAAGTAGCGAAGACACCAATCAAGGAAATCAAAACATCCAGCCGTAAAAAGAACGAAATCATCAACGACCCGGCTGTAAAAACCGTCCTGATGGGCCTGAATGCAACCATCACAGGGATTGAAGAAGACCAGTAGCAGCATCTATGTTTAATTCTGCTTCTATATACGAGATAAGAGATAAATACTATGAGCAGTGTATATACAGAAAGTCTTAACAAACTTATTGAGGAGTTTGGGAAGCTGCCGGGGGTTGGGCCCAAGACGGCTGAGCGGCTGGTATTTCATATATTAAAGGCGCAGCCTAATGAAGCGATGGCTCTGGCTAAGGCCATCAGCGATGTAAAAACGAAAATCAAACGCTGTAAAACCTGCTACAACTACTCGGAGCAGGCGGTTTGCGATATATGCAGCGACCAAAGACGGGACAAGAGCTTAATCTGTGTTGTCGAGCAGCCCAAAGATATTATAGCGCTCGAGAAAACCGGCGCATGCAAGTGGGTCTATCACGTTCTCGGCGGCCACATCGCACCGCTCGAAGGAATTGAGCCGGATGATTTGACAATAGACAAGCTTGTCGAACGTGTGCGGTCCGGCGAAGTTAAGGAAATCATAATGGCCACTAATCCCAATATGGCAGGCGACGGCACAGCGCTTTATATAAGCTCACTATTGAAAAATACCGATGTAAAAATCACCCGCCTTGCAAGGGGACTTCCAACCGGAACGACAATCGAATACGCGAGCGGTAAAATGCTCACTGATGCAATAATCGGCAGACAGCAATTGGAATAATACTCTTTTTCCTTATCTTGAAATAATGACAAAGTAGATGGAGAAGAAAGAATGGATACAAAGAAAGCAATCTCGGTAGTACTGTCTTTGATGGTGTTGCTGACGCTCACTGTCACAGCAAAAACGATTGAAGCAAATGCAGCAGAGTCATCAGCCAAGCAATGCACAACTTCAGCCGGAAGACAGGTTGTCTACTTCAACCGTGACTGGAAGTTCGCCAAAGGTAATTATTCGGATGCCCAGACAGCGGACTTTGACGACTCGAAATGGCAGGCGGTTCGTCTGCCGCATGACTGGGGCATCGCCGGGCCGTTTAATCCAAAAGAAAACGGCTATGCGGGCAAGCTTCCCTGGAGAGGAGTGGGCTGGTATCGAAAGACATTCAAGCTCGAAAAGACAGACAGTCCTCGGCGCGTGTACTTTGACTTCGATGGTGTTATGGCATTTCCGAAGGTATATATCAACGGCCAACTGGCTGGCGAATGGGATTATGGCTATGTTTCGTTCCGCGTGGATGCCACGGATTATGTTAAATTCGGCGAAACAAATGTAATTGCAGTCAGGGTCGATACAAGTAAACACGGCACACGCTGGTATCCGGGAGCGGGTATTTATCGCAAGGTTATGATGACTATCTGCGAGTCGGTACACATAGCGCACTGGGGCACTTTCGTAACAACACCCGAAGTAACCGACAACTCAGCAACTATCAGTGTGAGTTCGACCGTTGAAAATCACCTTGATACCAAATCAAAAGTTTCTGTTGAGGTTGTTTTGTTAGACCCGGACGGCCAGCAGGCAGCTTCGCTCAAAACCGATGATTCTATACTACCGGCCGGCGACTCAAGTAAGTTAGTCCAAAAATTTAAAATTCCGAATCCTCAACGATGGGACATTACAAGCCCGAAACTATATACTGCCAAAACAATCGTGCGTATGGGTGACAAGGTTATGGACACTGAGACAACCACCTTTGGTATTCGCACTTTCAAATTTACGGCAGATGACGGTTTTCATCTCAATGGCAGGCGTGTGCAGCTCTATGGAGTTAACCTTCACCACGACCAGGGGCCGCTGGGTACAAAGTTCCTGACACGCGCTATGGAGCGGCAGCTTGAGATTATGCGCGATATGGGTGTCAACGCAATTCGTACAAGTCACAATCCTTCGGCACCGGAACTGCTTGAGCTATGCGACCGTATGGGTTTCGTGGTGTGGGATGAGTGTTTCGATAAATGGGACGGCACAGCGGATCGCATCGAAGGGCAACCACCCCTGGAACAGCACGGCGAAAAACAAATCCGCAATTTTGTAATGCGCGACCGAAATAATCCCTGTGTTGTCGTCTGGTCCATCGGCAACGAGATTAACAATCAGCCGGGTGAGAAGGAAGGCAAAAGCCCCGAACGGGTCAAATTTATGAGTGACTTTGTTCGCAAGTACGACCTGACGCGCCCGGTGGGGATGGGCTGTTGTTTCCCCAACACGGTTACGAGACCCATACTCGATGCACTGGATTTGACCGGCTGGAACTACAAGCGCAGATACGGCCGATACAGACAGCGTTACCCGGACAAACCGATTATATACAGTGAGTCGGCCTCGGCACTGAGCACGAGAGGATTCTACGAACTGCCGCTGCCGAAATCGAAGACCTGGTATTCCAAGGAATTTCAGGTTAGTTCATATGACCGTAATTCAGCGAACTGGTCAGATATCCCGGATGTTGAATTTGATTTGATGGAAAAAGACCGTTTCGTAGCCGGCGAATTTGTATGGACGGGTTTTGATTATCTGGGTGAGCCCACACCTTTTGCGCAGCAGGCGCGAAGCTCGTATTTCGGAATTGTGGACCTGTGCGGTATTCCCAAGGACAGGTTCTATCTATATCGTAGTTACTGGAGGCCAGATGTCACCACCATACATATCTTGCCGCACTGGAACTGGCCCGATAGGATAGGAAAGAGTGTACCAGTTTATGTATATACTAACGGCGATTCTGCTGAATTGTTTTTGAATGGAAAGTCACTCGGCCGTCGAGAAAAAACAAGCGGGAAGAACAAAGAAGAATTGCCGTACTATAGCATTGTAGATAAATATCGGCTGCGTTGGAACGAGGTAATCTACGAGCCGGGTGAACTCAAAGCGGTTGCTTACAAGAATGGCAAGAAGATTGGCGAAGCGGTTATGCGCACAGCTGGCGAACCGGCAACAATTCGCCTGACACCGGATAGAACAAAACTGCTCGCTACAGGCGAAGACCTCTGCTACATCCTCGTTGAAGCTTTGGATGATAAGGGGACGCTCTGCCCGCTGGCTGAGAATATGATTCGTTTCAAGGTTGAAGGCCCCGCCGAAATAGCAGGAGTTGGCAACGGCAATCCACTTTCACTTGAACCTTTCCAGGCAAATTATCGCAAGCTGTTTTATGGTAAGGCGATGCTTATTCTACAAACCAATGAAGGTCAGGGTGGCAAGATTAGGGTAACCGCTGAAAGTCACGGCCTTACTCCGACAGAAGTTACCGTGCAAAGTAATCCATCGTCGTAATTTTAAAGACAAAGCTATGAAATGTAGATATTTGTACCGGGCAATACTGTTTATTTTATGTGCCGTCTTATATCCTCACAGTGAATCAGTGTATGCGGATGACGGTTACGAGTTGTGGTTGAAATATAAAAAAGTCGATGATGCACAAAAGTTAACCGAATATAAACAGGCTATTTCAGCCGTTATTGTAGACGGTAAGTCAGAAACTTTTCAAATTATAAAAGACGAATTAAAGACGGGATTGAAAGGACTTTTGGGTAAAAATGTACCTTTTAAAAAATCCGTCAGAAAAAACGGCTCACTTATTGTAGGTACGCCGGGCAGCAGCGATATTGTAAAGAATTTAAATATTTCTACACTCGATACACTGGGCAAAGACGGCTACATCATAAAGCCAACACAAATAAACGGCAAAAGGTCGCTAGTCATTGCTGCTAATGAAGATATTGGACTTCTATACGGCACATTTGGCCTGCTGAGACTAATTCAAACGCAAAAAAGTCTGAACAATGTAGATATTATTTCAAAGCCTAAAATACAATATCGCCTTCTCAATCATTGGGATAATCTAAATGGAAAAGTAGAACGCGGCTATGCCGGAAATTCTCTGTGGAAATGGGATGAACTTCCGGAGAAAACGGATATTCGTTATCACGATTACGCCAAGGTAAATGCATCGATAGGTATCAACGGCACCGTGCTCAATAATGTCAACGCCAATCCCAACTTTCTCAGGGAAGAATATTGCAGAAAAGTTGCAAAACTGGCGGACGTCTTTCGCCCGTATGGCATCAGGGTGTTTCTTTCGGTCAATTTTTCTTCTCCGATATATGGACGGTTTACAATAGACGGAAACAGAAAAGGCGGTATCGGCAATCTTAAGACTTCCGACCCGATGGACCCGCAGGTCAGAAAGTGGTGGAAGGAAAAAGTAGAACAAATCTATAGCCTTATCCCTGACTTTGGCGGATTTCTCGTCAAGGCAAACTCCGAAGGGATGCCCGGCCCGCAGGACTACAAAAGAACACATGCCGACGGTGCTAATATGCTGGCCGAGGCGCTTCAGCCGTATGGCGGCATCGTAATGTGGCGAGCATTCGTATATGAGCCAAATACAGATCCGGACCGCGCGAAACGTGCGTACAAGGATTTCGTTCCTTTGGACGGCCAGTTTGCTCCCAATGTTTTTGTCCAGGCCAAGAACGGCCCAATCGACTTCCAGCCCCGCGAACCTGTTCAGCCGCTCTTTGGCTCGATGCCCAAAACACCATTGATACTGGAACTGCAAATCACACAAGAGTATCTGGGCCATTCAAAGCATCTGGTTTATCTTGCTCCGATGTGGAAAGAGTATCTTCAATTCGATACTTACGCTGCTGGGAAGGGCTCAATACTCGCCAAAATCGTGGATGGTACATTACACAATTATCATATGACCGGCATTACCGGTGTAACAAATATTGGAGATGACCGGAACTGGTGCGGTCACTTCTTCGCGCAGGCCAACTGGTATGCGTTTGGGCGTCTCGCCTGGGACCATAACCTCAGCGCTGAAGAAATTGCCGATGAATGGATAAGATTATCGATAAGCAATGACGATGAAGTTATTCAGACAATAACGTCAATGATGATGGGTTCCTGGGAGGCCTGTGTCAGTTATATGACACCCTTGGGATTGCATCACATTATGCAGCAGGGTTTTCATTACGGCCCTGAGCCCCAGCACGACAGCGGAAGACTGGATTGGACCTCAGTTTATTACCACTGCGCTGATACCAACGGCCTGGGCTTTGACCGCAGCTCTTCCGGCAGCGGAGCGACAGGGCAATACTTCTCACCCATCCGCGAGACATTCGATAATATAGATACGTGCCCCGAGAAGTACCTGCTCTGGTTTCATCATGTCCCCTGGGATTACAAAATGAATTCCGGCAGGAGCCTATGGGAAGAACTTTGTTATAAATATTATGATGGCCTGAAGTATGTTGACGGGATGGCCAAGAAGTGGCAAACACTTGAAAAATGTATCGACCAGGAACTTTTTTCGCACGTCCAGAACAAATTAGAAAAACAAAAAGAAAATGCCGGGCTCTGGAGAGATACTTGTACCAAGTACTTCCGGAAGTTCAGTAAAAAAGCTGTGTCTGACTTTGAGTAGGTCATTATCTTTATCGTATATCACCGTATGAAATATAGATTGTCCAAATTATTGAAATCGCTCATCTTCGCCGCAGCGTTTTTTGTTCCGAGCAATTCTGCAGTTGCATGGCAGGGCTTTCCGTGGCTTGACTACAGCAACAGGACGGATGCTTGGTATCGCAGCTCGGAAGGCATTCGCATCGCGAACAACATTTTATCATGGCAGTCGGCCCTTGGAAGCTGGCCCAAGAACAGAGACACGTCTGCCGAGCTGTTTGACGGGGATGCGAATCAGATTCGGGGAACTTTTGACAATGGTGCAACTACGGGGGAATTACGATTTCTTGCCCGGGCCTTTCGCGCGACAAAAAACACTCGCTATCGACAGGCGTTTATAAAGGGACTCGACCATATTCTCGAAGCGCAATATCCCAGCGGCGGTTGGCCGCAGTCTTATCCACCTGGCAGGAACTATACAAGACACATAACCTTTAACGACGGGACTATGGTTCAGTTGATGGAGTTTCTGCGCGAAGTGGCAGCTCAGCAGGATTATGATTTTGTTGATGCGGGGCGGCGTAAGTCTGCAAAGGCAGGTTTCGACCGCGGCATTCAATGTATCCTCAAATGTCAGATTCGCGTCAACGGCAAATTGACTGTCTGGTGCGCCCAGCATGACGAGATTGACTACAGTCCGCGACCGGGCCGAACGTACGAGCTGGTGTCTCTCAGCGGGGGCGAAAGCGCCGGCATTCTGCATTTACTTATGAGTATTGAAAATCCCGGCCCGGAGATTATCCGTGCCGTAGAAGCCGGCGTCCGGTGGTTCGAGTCGGTAAAGCTGACCGGTATTCGCCAGACGTACGTTAATGGTGACAAAGTGATTATCAAAGACCCTAATGCTCCACCTATGTGGGCGAGGTTCTATGAAATCGGAACCAATCGGCCTATTTTCTCCGGCCGAGACGGTGTGAAGAAATACGACATGTCCGAAATCGAAGCCGAGCGCCGCAATGACTATGCATGGTATGGCTACTGGGGCTTATTTGTTGCTGAAGACCATGCCAAATGGAAAATAAATGCTAAAAATCGGCAAAAACAACTTTTGAAGACAACAACTGGTCGTAATATTGGCGAGCCGAATTCGGCTGATTCGAGACCTGCAGACCAAAGGTGAGGTAAGTAAGCTCAACCGCCGATTATTCTCAAAATAAATAATTGCATTTATATTCAAATATTAGTATAAGTTTGAGCAAACTTTTTATATTAGCGGTGTTTTTTATTAAATTAAAGGGGTAATCTATGGTCTCCGAATCGCAAAAACTCTCATTAAAGGAAAAAATCGGTTACAGCTTGGGCGATACGGCATCGAATTTGTTTTTTCAGACTTTCATATATTATATACTCTTTTTTTACACGGATGTGTTCGGCATCACTGCCAAAGCAGCGGGGATTATGTTCTTGGTTACCAAAATATGGGATGCTGTTAATGACCCGATGATGGGTATGATTGCAGACCGAACCAACACCAGATGGGGAAAATTTCGGCCCT
>CAZUTR010000015.1:0-18645 GCA_964623545.1 uncultured Pirellulales bacterium
ATGTTGTGCACAGAGGACATATCGAGTTCCTGCAATTCTGCAAAGCTCAGGGTGACATAGTCGTCGTAGGACTAAACAGTGACAGCTCCGTAAAAACCATCAAGGGCCCCGAGCGACCGATTAACAACCAGTATGACAGGGCCGCTGTGCTGGCCGCTCTGGAAACGGTGGATTATATTATCGTTTTCGATGAGCCGGAGCCGCTTGAGTTAATCAAAAAAGTAAAACCGGATATTCTTGTAAAAGGCAAAGACTGGGAAGACAAGGGTGTCGTCGGTCAAGAATTTGTTGAATCATACGGTGGGAGGGTCGTTCTTGCACCGCTTGTTGAAGGTAAAAGCTCAACTTCAATAATTGAACAAATAAAATCGCAGGAAACAACAACTAAGAAGGCGAAGTTTTCGAAAACAAAACCCTGATAAATCCCGCTATCTTCGCTGCATGAAAGGCGATGCGCTCAAACGGGAGAAAACATCCGAGAGAATATCAATGAGTAACAAAATGAATGAAGATACAAAAAAAAGGATTAATAAAACGATAGAAACTCATAAGAAAATGCTTGCCGAATTCGAGGCCGGTGGAACTGAAATAATCGCGGCAGCCGCTGAGGCAATTACAAAGGCGTTAAAGAACAAAAACAGGATATATATTTGCGGCAACGGCGGCTCTGCGGCAGACGCACAGCACATAGTCGGTGAGCTTGTAGGCAGATTCGAATGTGAGCGTCAAGCACTGCCGGTCATCGCAATGACAACCAATACATCACTACTGACCTCATTAGCCAACGATTACAACTATGATAAAGTTTTTGTCCGACAGGTGGAAGCGTTTGTGAGAGAAGGCGATATCCTGTGGGGCATTTCAACAAGCGGTAATTCGCCAAATGTTGTCGCTGCCGCCGAGCTGGCAAAGAAAAAAGGAGCTCTCGTGCTGGCGTTTACCGGCAGAAGCAACAGCAAACTTGAGCAAACGGCAGATATTTGCTTTTGCGCGAATGATAAATCAACGGCACGCAGTCAGGAAATCCATCAGCTTGCGTACCATATAATCTGCGGTCTTGTGGAACAGAATTTTACCTGAAAGTTCGGGAACAAAATTTGAAGCAGAAGATTAAGTAAACAACTCTCGACAGCTAAGCAGGAAAAATATGACTAACAAAGCGATATTTTTGGACCGTGACGACACTTTAATCGAAGACGCCGGTTACATAAGCGAACCCGACCAGGTAAAGCTGCTGGATGGAGCCGCGCAAGCTCTTACAGCATTAAAAACGCTCGGTTACAAACTTGTTGTCGTATCCAATCAATCCGGTGTTGCACGCGGAATCATTACCGAGAAGGTTCTTAAGGAAATTCACAACCGCCTGAATCTATTGCTGGCTGAAAAGGGCGCACATTTAGATAAGATTTATTATTGTCCTTATCATCCTGACGGTGTTGTTGCCAAATATTGCAAAGAAAGCGACTGGAGAAAACCAAATCCAGGAATGTTGCTGGCCGCAGCCGATGAGATGGATATAGCTCTCGGTGAATCCTGGATGGTCGGCAACAGCATTCGCGATATTGAGGCAGGCCAGCGCGCCGGCTGCAATACTATACTTATCGACCATCCCACACAAGACAAACAACCACAGCCGGGTGACCCAAAGCCGGACTTTAAAGCGGTAAATATAAAAGAGGCTGTCAATATAATAAAAAAACAGCACCGCCTACACAGCAAATCTCCGGCACAAACCAAATCAGGTGTTGAAAGTATTACTGATCAAGACTTAAATGGCTCCAAGGCAACACCCTCTACCGTTTTTGACGAGCCGGAACAACCAAAACAGCAATTGACCGAACAACAGGCGGATAATCGAAGCCAAAATCCCACAGGTGCCACAAGCGAAGAACTTCTCGGCAGAATTCTGGAACAGTTAAAAAACATTCAGCGGACTGATATGTTCACTGAATTCTCGATAATGAGACTGGCAGCTACAGTGCTGCAATTTATTGTTCTGTTCTGTCTGATTATAAGCGTGTGGTTTCTGATGAGTCCGGTCAGGCGGGAAAGTTCTGTTTTCATTCCGCTGGGCTTTGCCGCGGTTTTCCAGCTTATGTCACTAACGTTCTATACGATGCAGGGGCGGAAATAGTGATGAGTAAAGCCAACGGCGAATCACAGACATCAAACCAGGATTCGCATGTTACAAGATGCAAAATCCTGGTATGGCTACCCTCCCCTATGGGCGACGCTATCCTCTGTACGCCGGCGCTGCGGGCGATACGCCAATACTTCAAGTCGGTGCATATTTGTTTTTTCGGCAAGCCTGACATCCGCGAGGTCCTTTCGCCCGGTAATCTTAACGATACATGGATTGAGCAGCACGTGAACAAGGCGTTAAGAATCGCTAAAATGCTCAGGGAACATAAATTCACACACGCAATCCTTTTCAAAAATTCTTTTGCATCCGCTCTGGCAGTCTTTTTGGCAAAGATACCATCACGAATCGGTTATATGCGCGAGTGTCGAGGTTTGCTGCTCACTGAGAAGTTGTATCCTCCGAGACTAGCCAACGGCAAGTTCAAACCCATTTCAATGATTGACTACTATCTGGCAATTGCCTCATGGCTTGGCTGTGATACCGATGACAGGAAGCTGGAACTATCGGTCGAGCCAAAGGCAAAAGAAAATCTAATCACCAAACTGCCTGAAATTATGGATTCCAAGGGTCCGATTATTATCCTGGTTCCTGGTGGAGCATTCGGGCCGAGCAAATGCTGGCCGAGCGAAAGGTTTGCGCAAACAGCCGATTGGCTGATTAACAATTACAACGCAACGGTTGTCATTTCCGTGTCACCCTTGGCTGAAGAACAACAAATCGCCGAGAAAATTGCAAATTCAAGTAAGAATAAACTTATTAACCTTGCAGAAAGAGATGTTAATCTTGCAGAGTTAAAATCACTTTTCTCTATTGCTGATTTGGTAATAACCAACGATACAGGGCCGCGGCATATAGCAATAGCACTTCAGCGTAAGGTCATTACGCTTTTCGGACCGAACGACCCTATCTGGACGGATACCGGCTACGAAGATGAAATCAAGCTCATCGGAGACGCGCCCTGTGCTCCCTGTGAAAAGCCGATATGCAAAGAAACCGAACTTCTTTGTATGCAGGCAATCAGTGTAGATATGGTCTGCGATGCGGCAAAGAAACTGCTCGAGAAATCTCTTAGAAAAGCAACGGAACAGAAATTTACAGAAATTTCAAAATCTTTTTTCATTGACCCTGATTACACAGATGCTTTCGGGAAACTGGGGCTGATTTCCATCGATGCGATTTTTAACTTTACAGCCGGCAAAAATCTGGCAAAGCCAAACCTTAGCAGCTACCGAAGCCGTCTGCAATTTGAGATTGATTCACCTGCAACTACATTTTTTCTTAAGCGCTATGAGAAACCGCCGATTTTAGCACAGTTAAAAAACTGGCTGTGGCACCACAAGCGCAAAAGCTGCGGTTTGTTCGACCTTGAACCAGCCGAGAAGTTAGCCGATGCGGGGATAAAGACGCCCAAAATCGTCTGCTATGGTGAGCAATGGGGTTTTCTATTCGAGAAAAAAAGCTTCATAGTTACTGAAAAGATTCCAAGTGCCCAATCTCTGGAGCGCAAGTTGCCCGAATACTTTAACACTCCGGTAACCATAGAAAAATTGAAACTACAAAGAAATTTTATAAATAAATTAGCTGAATTTGTCAGGAAATTTCACGAAACAAAGTATCGACACCGTGACCTTTATTTTTCTCACATATTTCATAGTGACAGCGGCGAATTTTATCTTATAGACCTTGCACGCGCCTTTCAGCCGGGCATATTTGCAGAACGATTCAGGGTAAAAGATATAGCACAGCTTTATTACTCGGCACCTGGCAGATATTTTTCAAAGACAGCCCGTTTGCGATTTTATCTTGCTTATACCGACCACGATAAACTGACCGGAAAAGACAAGGCGTTTATCCGGAAAGTGAAAAATAAAGCGAAACGGATGGCACGGCACGATAAAAAGCACGGCAGAAAAGTGCCATATCTAAACTGAGAGAACTATACTGTTTATTCTACTACGAAAATGAAAATAGCAATAATAATAGAGCGGGCAGATATCACCCTCGGCGGGGCGGAACGCTCAGTTTTTGAGCTGGCAAGTGCACTTCAGGCGCTCGGCCTCAAGGCACATATACTCGCAGCAAAGGGTCAAACTAATGCGAAAAATATCCACATTCTCTGCCAGAACACCCACGGCAGGCGCACTGGTCTTCGCAGATTCGCAAAGGTGTTAAAAAAACATCTGACGGAAAATCAGTACGACATAATCCACAGCGTTTTGCCTTTTGGCTTTGCGGATATATATCAACCACGTGGAGGGACATATATCGAAGCAATCCTACGTAATGCGGCCAGTTATCAAAATAAACTCATCGAATCTTATAAAAGAATCACGGCGTTTACAAACCTTCGTCGAGGTCGTCTTCTGCGAGCTGAGAAGAAGCTATGCAAAAACCCGGAGGGGCCTGTAATAGCAGCGCTGTCACAATATGTAGCTAAGCAATTCAAGCGACACTATCGTGCTGATGTTCAGCGAATAGCTGTTATATCCAATGGAGTAAGAACACATAAACAAACCGATGTGAACGAGGCCGACAAACTCCGCTCGCAGATATTGGCCCAATTGGATTTGAAAGAAGCGGATAATCCGGTCTTTTTCTTGTTTGTGGCGAACAATTTCAGACTAAAGGGATTGCGTTCTTTGATAAAGGCAATGCGCTTGGTGCAAAAAAAACGAACGGCCCGCCCTGCTTATCTGATTATAGCTGGCATGGGTAAGCCACACAAATATCGCTTGTTAGCAAAAAGATTCAACGTGCATAACAGAATAGTATTTTTGGGCAAGTTTCGTCACATACAAAATGCGCTGGCCATAGTTGATGTCGCTGTGCTTCCAACTTTTTACGACCCATGTTCGCGATATATTCTGGAGGCCCTGGCAGCAGAGAAGCCGGTGATAACCACTAAATTTAACGGCGCTATCGATTTGTTCGTTGACAATCGCCACGGCAAAATCATCGATTCACCCAACGAAATAAAAAAACTCGCGGAAGCAATCAGGTACTTCACGAATACGGAAAATATTCAAAATGCCTCGCATGCAATAGTCGAAGATAATCTGAAGGAAAAAATTTCTATTCGTCGCTGTACTGAGAAGCTAAAATCTCTTTATGAACAAATACTCGAAATTCGAAGACTGAATACAGACAGGTAAAAAATGAAATTTGCGATTTTAATTATTGTCGCTTACTTTTTCGGTTCGGTTCCTTTCGGCCTGATAATTGCCAAAGCACACGGGATAGATTTGCGCAGCATCGGCTCAGGAAATATCGGCGCGACGAATCTTTCGCGCGCACTCGGCAGAAAATGGGCGTATTGCTGCTTCTTACTTGATATGCTAAAGGGGCTGATTCCGACGCTTGCTGCGACCCGGCTGTTCTCATCCGTGCCGAGTATCACGGAGCTTTTCCTCGGACTCGGGGTCGGCTGTGCGGCAATATTAGGTCATATCTTCCCAATATACATCAGATTCAGGGGCGGCAAAGGTGTTGCAACCAGCTTCGGCGTAGCGGTCGGACTTTGGCCGTACTACACAATCTGCGCGGCTATCGCCTTCGTGGTCTGGGTAGTGTTCGTTCTGATATGGCGTTATGTCTCGCTTGCTTCGATTGCAGCTTCTACTACTTTTCCTGTTTCACTTGTTTTGATGATAGTATTAAAACCGCAGTGGCACTTCGTTATTCTATGGCCTTTACTTACGGCGGCAACTGCAATACCGCTTATGGTTATAATCCGACACCGTGAGAATATTAAACGAATAATCTCAGGAACGGAAAGCAAAGTCCTCCAGAGGTAACATTATCAATCCACGGCCTCTATCTTCTAGAAGCCCGGGAGCGTCTGATTACGGGTCGTGACTTTGTGTCCTGGGCATGATTTTGCTGCAGCAGCTTCATCACTTTTTTTACATCCGCAACTTTCAACACACCGGTTGTTCGGCCACCCTTGGCACCCGCGGTGCAGTATGCATAAGAAATATTTATGTGCTCCTTGGCTAATTTTTCGGCTACCGCTGCAAAAGCACCAGCCCTATTGGCCAGGTTCACACACAAAACTTCTGTTTTATCATAAGGCATGTTCAGGTTCGACAAAATTGCCTCTGCCTTCTTCTGTGCGGTAAAGACCACCCTCATTACACCATGCTCGGCAGAGTCAACCATTGTCATAGCTATGATATTAACCTTGGCATCCGCAAATCTGCCCAGTACCTGAGCCAAGACGCCGGGTTTGTTAACCATAAATATCGAAAATTGTGTTGCGATATACATATTCTGTTCCCCTTAACAAAGAGCAGGTTAATATTTACTCATTGCCCTCACGGCGCTTTGCCTGCCAGGATAAAAAACAAAAATACTGTTAAGATTGGTTATTTTGAAAATCCTGTGTAACTGTGGGTCTATGGCACTGACCGCAATCCGGCCATCATAAGCCTCCAACTTCGCCCGCACACCCAACAGCATTCCCAATACCTGGGAAGAGAAGAATTTCACACCCGTGAAGTCAAAAACCATTGCTTTCGGACGATCCTGGTCAACAAAGTCATTTATCTGCTCCGAAATATCCGCTATTGCCTTCACATCGCTTATCGTAGCAGCTTTGAAAGCCACCACAGCAACGTCGTCTTCGCTTGTTATTTCAACACCAATATTCTGGTTCATCTATTCTGGTTCATATCGGCCGATAATTCTCAAGGATAAGAAATAGCACCCTACTAATTATCGTATATTTCAACGCCTCGGTCTAATTTTTTATTAACATTTCCAGCAGGCGACAAAATGACCCATAGAATCACCTATTTGCCTCAATAGCGGCATCTCTTTTAGACATCCGCCATCAGCAAGAGGACATCTTGGGCCAAACGCACAACCATATGGTGCATTTAAAGAGCTTCTCGGCTTGCCCAAAAGGCCCCTTTTTAGCCATAGCTTCAATGGCTTGGCCTGTGGCATCGCTGAGAAAAGCAGTTGCGTAAATGGGTGTAAGGGATGTCGGTAAAGCTCCTGCGATGAAGCCCACTCAACTATCCTGCCCATATACATAACCGCCACCGTATCACAAAAAAACTTGACCGCCGATAAATCGTGGGCGATAAACAAAAATGTCAGTCCAAATTCCTGTTGAAGGTCCTTTAATAAATTCAAAATCTGCGATTGAATCGAGACATCAAGCGAGCTTATCGGCTCATCACAAATAACCAGTTTCGGTTCAAGTACCAAAGCCCTGGCTATCCCGATTCTCTGTCTTTGACCGCCTGAAAACTCATGCGGGTAACGTTTCATACAATCTGCCGATAGGCCCACCTTAGAAAGTAATACGACAATACGCTCAACAAGTTCATTTCTGGATATACCTTTGTGAGTCCTCAACGGCTCGGCGATAATATCGCCCACTGTCATCCGCGGATTTAATGAGCCAAATGGGTTCTGAAAGACAAACCCTATTCGCTTGCGATGCTCACGAAGTTTTTGTTTATTGGCTGAAAGGATATCAGCCCCATTAAAAAACACTCTGCCCTGTGTTACCGGCACTAAGCGAATTATACTTCTTGCGACGGTTGTTTTTCCGCAGCCGCTTTCACCTACCAGGCCCAGTGTTTTTCCCGGAGCAATATCGAAACTGACTCCGTCAACCGCCTTAAGGAAACCAACGGAGCGACGCAATAAACCTTTCCTGACCGGAAAATAGGTCTTCAGGTCTTCAACCTCAAGCATGTATTCGTTTTTTATATCACACATTGCTTGTTTAATAATCAGTAATCAACGCTTTAGTTTTTCTGAGTTTTCCGGATGCCAGCAGGCAACACAGTGACCCGGACCCATCTCTTTTAGTATTGGCTCGGTGGTTTGACAACGTTTGTCCAGTCGGCCCTTCGGACATCGTGGATGAAACTTGCAGCCGGTCGGGAAATGTAACGGCTCAGGAACATTACCTGGGATTGTATGCAGGCGCTCGCCTTGAAAATTCAGGCTCGGCAAGGACTTTAACAGGCCTTTTGTATAAGGATGCAGCGGCTCGCTGAAAAGCGAATGCGAATCAGCCGTTTCCACTATTCGCGATGCGTACATTACCGCAACTTCATCAGCCCTTTCAGCAACAATTCCCAAGTCATGGGTTATCAGCAAAATGCTCATCGAGCTTTGTTTCTGCAAATCATCCAACAAATCCAGTATCTGGGCCTGGACGGTAACATCCAGTGCGGTCGTCGGCTCATCGGCTATCAATAACTCCGGGGAGCAGCTTACGGCCATTGCAATCATAATACGCTGCTGCATCCCACCGGATAAATGGTGCGGGTAATCGTTTATCCGCAGCTGTGGCTCGGCAATTTCCACGTTCGCAAGTAACTTGACAGCATCTTTTTTAGCATCGGACTTAGTCTTGTTCTGATGGAGCGTTATCGCCTCGACGATTTGCTCGCCCACAGTACATACCGGATTGAGAGAGGTATTGGGATGTTGAAAAATCATTGCAACTTTATTTCCATGGACTCGACGCATCTGCTTATTACTCAATTCCAACAGGTTTCGACCTTCAAAGATAATCTCGCCGCTGACGATTTTGCACGCCGACGTTGGCATCAGGCGCATAATCGAAAGAGCAGTTGTGGTTTTACCACAGCCACTTTCGCCTACAAGCGCAAATGTCCTGCCCTTTCTTACTGAGAAGCTCACACGCTGCACAGCCCTTGCAACACCATCTTCCGTAAAAAAGCTCACGCTCAGGTCTTTAACCGAAAGCAAAACACCATCTTCACTCATATCGCTTCCCTCACGCGCGGGTCTATCGCATCCCGCATCGCCTCACCTGCCAAATTATATGCAAGCACGGTAAAAAATATCGCCAGTCCGGGAAACAAAGTCAACCACCAGAGAAAACCACCTGAAGTACTGACGCCCAGGCTAAGCATTTGTCCCCAGCTTGGTGTCGACGGTGCAACACCAAAACCAAGAAAACTAAGGGCCGCCTCGATAAAAATAGCTGAGCCAATTCCAAAGGTTGCGTTAACCAACACAGGCGATATGGCGTTCGGCAGCATATGTCGAAATAGAATACTGCGTAAAGGAAGACCAAGTGACACGGCGGCCTGGACAAAATCCTGTTTTCTCAACTTAAAAAATTCAGCCCTGATTAACCGAGCGTCTCTGGTCCAGCGGGTGATGCCAATAATTATCATAATGTTAAGCACACTTCGCGGGAAAAATGCCACAATCGTGATGATAAGAAAGAAGGTCGGAACGGCCATCATTATCTCGACAAATCGCATTCCAATGAAGTCAACTTTG
Source organism: uncultured Pirellulales bacterium (assembly GCA_964623545.1). Taxonomy (GTDB): domain Bacteria; phylum Planctomycetota; class Phycisphaerae; order Sedimentisphaerales; family Anaerobacaceae; genus CAZUTR01. The sequence goes on from CAZUTR010000015.1 coordinate 9,425, forward strand.
CCTCCAAAATATCCAAGAATCGCTCCGACGAAAACACCTATAAAAGCTGATATACCAACCGCTACAAATCCAACTGAAAGTGATATTCTGCTGCCATGAATTAATCGGCATAAGACATCTGAGCCGACATCATCTGTTCCAAGCCAATGCCTGCGAGAAGGTGGTTGCTCTCGTACCTTTAAATCCGTTCGGCCATAACCGTAGGGTATGAGTGGGAAAATCGCATTGCCTGCCTTACCTGAGGCAACCATCGCCTTGTAATCTGTCGCATCGAGTCGTCGAGGAGCAATGACAAATATTAAAATGGTTCCAACAAGTATCACAAGTAAGCTGAAAAAAATTCGGCGATAAAGTGATGTGCCAGCAAGAGAGAAATTTAACTGCCTTTGATTCCAAAGTATTAAAATAAACTGCACTATAACAACAAATGCTGCGAATAAAATACTATAATCAGCCGGACCAAGTGCTCTCAATAATGGGAAACGCAATTGTCCATCAATACGAATAACAAACGGTTTATCATTGGCAATAAAGGGAGCGAAAACCGCAATCGCAAATAAAAAAATAATAAATGAAAGACAGGCCATACCAAGGCAATTTCTGCCAAACCGCCGCCAGATGAGTTGGCCATAAGATACGCCCCGCTTCGACTTGTCACTCGACTTATCTTTCATAATCTATACAATAACACTTTCAAAACTGACACGCGGGTCGGCAAAAGCGCAAGCTATGTCAGCCAACAAAAGACCGAGCAGATTCAAAACTCCGCCGATTGTTGCCACAGCCATAACTACGTTATAGTCACGGCTCGTAACCGCCTCGAAGGCAAGCAGCCCCATACCGGGAATACTAAATATTTTTTCAACGATTACCGAGCCACCAAGCATAGCAGGCAGCAGTGTGGCGGTGAGGGTGATTAAGGGGATTATGCTGTTGCGAAATGCGTGTCTTAAAACTACAGCCGACTCGGACAAACCCTTAGCCCGTGCGGTTCTTACATAATCGGCGTTCAGATTCTCCAGCATTGCTGCTCTGACCTGTTTGGTAAGGTATGCAAAGCCGGTGTAAGTAAGACAAAGTACCGGCAGGACAAGATGCCAGAGTCTATCGACCAACCAGCGGAAAAAAGGCAGTTGGTCAGAAAAATTACTGCTAAGTCCCGCGGGAGGAAACCAATTCTTAAACGTCGGCCCACAAAAATAGCCAATCAGCAACTGTCCTACCCACATAACCGGCAGTGACCACAATATAAACAAGACTACGGAACTTGCGCGGTCAAATAAACGTCCGTGTTTTACAGCTGCTAAAATCCCCAGCGGTAGTGACACAGAATAGATAATAATAAAGGCGATTATATTCAGAGCCAATGTCACTGGCAGGCGGTCTTTAATAAGCTCGATAACCGGTCGATGATGTTTAATCGAATCTCCAAAGTCGAGACGAACCACCCGCAACAACCAGATGCCGTATTGAACGTGGATGGGTTTGTCCAGACCATACAATCTCTGCCTTGCCTGCTGGAAGTCTGATGTGCGGCTGACATCCAATTGTCCGGCCGGTCCCATTGACAAACTAAAAGGGTCGCCCGGCGCTATTCGGCTGATGGCAAAGACCAGCAGCGTTATTCCCAGCAGTGTGGGAATCATTAACAGCAGGCGTCTTAAAATATAATTTTCCATTTATCCGTTCTGGCGTGGTTATGATGAGACTTCCTCGGTATTTTCATCCTGAATATAGCTTTTTTCGCGATACTTGGCGGCAACAAAAATGAAAAGGACAGCCGTAATCACCATTACTATAACGAAAAACCAGAAATAACTTGCTCCTGCAAGCTTACTGGTCCCGTCTGGATTTTGAATAAACCAGTTGACCAAGGCAGTAAATGCGTTTCCCAAAGAAATTGATAACAAAAATGCCGAACTGATAAACGACTTCATTGTTTTAGGAGCTTGCGTATAACTGAACTCAAGACACGTTATCGAGACCATAACCTCCGCACTAGTCAGAAGAACATATGCAAGAAGCATCCAAGCAAAATGAAGTGTGTGCCCAGCTGCAATATAACGTGCCACCAATGCTGGGATGACAAATACCGAAGCCGCAACAAATAATCCAATTGACATCTTCCTAAGGGCCGTCAACTTGAAGTACCTATCAATGACAGGGTAAACAACAAAGGAGAAAATAGGAATCAATATCATTATCAAAAGTGGATTCGAGGCAACTACCTGTGATGATTCCACCTCAAATGACCAAAAGCCCAGATCCACCGTGCGGTTCATCTTTTCCAGAAGTAGAACCCACGACGAATCCATTTGATCAAACAGCGCCCAGAATGGGGCTATGAACACAAAGATAATGCAGAGCTTTCCAAGTGCTTTCAATCCTTCACGGCTTACGGTTTCCTTTATAAACTTCTTGCCTCCTGCTGGTATGTGCACAAACTTTTTTCGACCGAGCCAGTATGTAAGAGTAGCGATACACATGAAAATTCCAGGAACAGAAAAAGCCACGTTAGCACCAAAGTGTCTTAGCAACTTTGGTATTAGCAAATTTGAGATAAAAGCGCCCAGATTGATTGCAAAATAAAACCAATTATAGACTTGCGCAATCAAATGCTTATTGCGACTGCCAAACTGGTCCCCAACATTAGCAGAAACACATGGTTTTATTATGCCTGAGCCGATGGCCACGAGAGCCAATGTAGCGAAAAGGCCAACTCGCGTAATATCCCACGAAATTGTCAGAAAACCGAGGCAATACACAATTGAAAAGAAGATAATAGTCCTGAACTTACTCAGCCAGATATCTGATATCAGCGCGCCGATGACCCCGAGGAAGTATACTGCCGAGACAAACAAGTGCACCCAAAACTTAGCCTGATCTTCGGTCATAGGATCAAGTTCGCCTACTTGGTTAAGCAAATATTGTGTCATAAAGACAGCTAGTATGCACTTCATACCATAGAAGCTGAAGCGTTCGAACGCTTCATTGGAGAGAATGTAAGGGATTCCCGCAGGCATTTTCTTCGAAGGAATCGGTGCGGTTATATATTTGCTTTCAGCCATCAGTTAGTTCCTAAGTTTTTTTGTTTTTCCCAAAGCCGTGCGATACAGCCAGTAACCAATCCCAATAAGCAGAACAATTCCCGGCCAGGCACCAATAGGTTTCTCAAGTACCGCAAGGACATCTTCTTTTGCGCTGATGACAATCGGTACCGCCAAAGCAATTCCCAACAATGCCTCACCGGTAATCAAACCGGATGCGAACAACAGTCCCTGTCTGTTTGCAATTTCCACCAAGTCTTTAGAATGGTTTTTTCTCCGATGATATACTGAAACGATATAGTGAATTATCCCACCAGCAAAAATCGGTACTTCCAGCTCAAGGGGAAGATAAATTCCTATCGCTACGGCCAAAACCGGTGTTCGAAAACTACTGCCCCGTCGAAGTAAATATTCATCCAGAATTATTACCGCTACGGCAAAGCCGGCTCCAATCCATACAAACATCCACGGTATGTTACCTTCAAACACACCTTTCGCAACCGAGGCCATCAAATTGGCCTGTACAGCAATCAGGGCACCGTCCCTCGCTGATTCGTGCCCGGCAAAACCGTATGCCTTAAGCAAAAGTGTCAGCACCGGCGCCATAACGAGCGCCGCCGAGATAGTGCCAACCATCTGCATCAACTGCTGCTTCCAGGGTGTAGCCCGGACAAGATAACCGGCTTTTAAGTCCTGCATGTTGTCACCGGCAATAGCGGCGGCGCAGCAAACAACACTGCCGATGATTATCGCCGCAGGCGGGCCATTTTCAGCACCACGACCCATCAGGAGCAAAAGCAAAAGTGCTGAGACAAGAACCGTCGCGATAGTTACTCCCGATATCGGATTATTCGACGAGCCGACTATGCCGGCCATATAGCCGGCCACGGCAGAAAATAAAAAACCGGTCAACAACATTACAAATGCCATCAGCAAAGAAACAGTTACCTGCTGCACAAATATCTGATAGACCAAAAACAAAGGAACAATCGAGGCGATAATCAAAACAAGGACCCACTTCATCGGAATATCTTTTTCCGTTCTGTCAATCAGTGTCGTCTTGTCTGAATTGGTGTCACCCACTCGCAAAGAAGCCTGTCCGGGCAGCCCTTTCTTGTAGGCCTGCAGGCCGCTGCTTATGCCGCTAAAGATTGATTTGCGCAATTTTATAATTGTCCAAAGCCCCCCTATCAGCATCGCACCAACGCCAATATAGCGAGTTTGTGTTGACCATAACTGACCCGCCCAGTCCAGAGCAGACATTGCCTGGCCATCAACCATCGGCCAATCCTGCAAAGCCGCACAAATCGGTATTGCAACCAGCCAGTTTGCCGCACCGCCGAGAAAGACAAGGATGGCAATGTTCAAACCGACAATATAACCAACCGAAAGTAAAGCAGGACTCAAATTCGAACCAAAGTATGCTATTGTCCCTTTTACACTCCACGCAGCTTCAATCACTTCCGTCCAGATTCGCAGTCCCGAAGCACACAATTTAAAAACTCCTCCGGCAACCGCCGCTTGCGCGATGTATTTGATGTCCGAACCGCCCCGCTCACCCGATTTGAGTACTTCTGCCGTAGCTATGCCTTCGGGGAATTTTAATTTGTCCTGAACAATCAACGCCCGCCGCAGCGGTATAGTAAAAAGGACTCCTAAAAGGCCGCCGAAACCAGCTATCACCGTCACCCACAGATAATCAAACTCCGTCCAGTAGTTCATAATCACCAGCGCAGGAAGTGTAAATATCACTCCCGCCGCCAGAGATTCGCCCGCCGATGCGGCGGTCTGCACGATATTGTTCTCAAGGATATTGCTGCGACGGAAAAGTTTTAAAATCCCCATTGACACTACCGCGGCTGGAATCGAAGCCGAGACCGTCATCCCCGCGAAAAGACCAAGATAGGCGTTTGCCGCCGCCAAGATTACGGAAAGCACTATCCCCAGAACTATCGCCTTAATAGTAAGCTCAGGTAAAGAACGCTCATCGAAATTCATTCTTGATTGTCACCTTACATCGGCAGAAAACAAAAATCCAACCACGCATCACCTAACAAACTGAGCTACAAAATATTTCGGCGTCAACGGTTCACCCGTGGCTCTTTCAATCATCTCGCTCCAATGATAAACCGCACCAACCTCAAATACTTTGTCCCGCAGAAAGTCACCAACCTTATCCTGGCCAACATAACTTACATCCCTGTCTGATTCAAGTTTTAGAACGTTTTTAACAAGATGGTGATGTAATTGAGATGCTAAAAGCTCGCCGAGGACATAGTTGTGATAATAACAGGGAGCGATAGTAAAGTGAATTTTCGAAGCCCAATCAGGTTCATCACGTCCCTGGGGTCTTTTTACAAATTGATATTTCTCAACCATATCCCACCAGAGAGAATTCAAATCCTGTTCGGGATTCGCATAGAGCTGCTTTTCAAAATCATACATAACCATCGCCCAGCGAACAAAAATCAACTGTTTGAGCTGTGCATACTTGTCACCGACTTTCTGAATCTCTGTTCTCTGCTCATCGGACAGACCCAGCATCTGCTGCATCCAGGCGGGATTGCGACTAAGTCGGCCGAAGAACATTGCAATAGCTTCCGTCGTGAAAATATGCGCTGGTTCCCTCAGTAAATATGGAACCTCCGGTTCATCATATTTATCATAAACCGCGTGTCCCAGTTCATGCAGAATTGTTTCCATCCACATTTCGTTATTCTTCAGATTGCACAGAATACGGACATCACCCTCACGGTCAATGTCCGTACAAAATGCGTGCGGATTTTTATTCTCGCGCTCATATAGGTCGCTTCGCTTTAGTATGGACTCAACTGGCATATCCAAACCACTGTAAAATTTCACCGCCAACTCCTTGACATCTTTATCTTCATAATAGGAATCCAAATCTATGTCATATACAAGAGGAGTTTCCTGGAAGAACGGGTCATGGTAATGCCAAGGAGCAAGTTGCTCAACAGTGACACCGTACTTAGCGGCTAAAATCTCGTCCAGCTCGTCTTTCAATTTAGCGTACGGCTCATTAGTCAATTCATAAAGTTGATTGAAAATTACATCGAGCTGCTTTACATCCTGCTCACCGATTGTAAGAGCAAGAGTATGATAGTTCTCAAAGCCTACTTTTTTGGCCGCTTTGTTTCGCAATTTTACTAATTCAACCAAATCATTTGCCACCACAGGCCCAACCTGCTTACTGGCCAGCCAGGCCTTCTTTCGCCTGCCTGAATCCATTTCTACTTTCAATATTTCCTTTATCTCATTAGTCGTAACTGTTTGACCGTCAATGGTACTGCGGAAAGTGCTGAAGTTCTTTTCTATTTTTGTTCCCAAATCAACAATTTGTTTCAATAATTCCGGCTCAATCTGATGTTCAAGATAAGTGTTGTATAAATCCTCTAACTGGCGAAGCAGCAAAGCATCCTTAACCTCTCCTGATTTCTTTATATCTTTAAGAAAAGCAAACTCCTTCGGATTAGTATATATTTTCCGAATTCTGAATTCCAATTTGCTAAGCTTATCATAATCTTCCCTGTCGCCTGTATTCGCTGCATCCCAATAAATAAGATGTGCTTCCTTGTCCAACGGCTTTATTTTTTTTACATGCGAGTCGATAAACTTTTGTAACCGCTGCTCTGTTGTTGGAGGCGAACAACCACAAACAACGGTGCTTAAAACAAAAACGATAATTCTAACTGCAAAAAACCTCATAACTTACTCCTTCTACCATTTATACCTTTGTTGTCTACTTACTCAATTATATCTTTGTTGCTCCTTTGGCACGTACCACTGCCAGTATTTAAGGCCCAATCTACGAATTCTAACGTTTTTGAATCGCCGGTCAACAAAACGATAGCTCGGACGGGTAAATAAGAACGTATAGGGTTGCTCGTCATGCAGAATTTTATGTAGTTGATGATAAAGGGCACTGCGTTTTGTCTCATTGAGAGTTCTACGAGCTTTTTCTATTATAGCATCCGCCTTTTCGTTGCTAAAGCCCACGAAATTGGAACCTTGATTGCCTATTTGTGACGAGTGCCACAAGTGGTAGGCGTCTTGTTGTATCTGCCCCGCCCAGCCGGCTATATTGGCATCAAACTGCCTGCTTTTAAGCCGAGAAAAAAGAATCGACCACTCCAGGGGCTCAGGAATAACATCAATCCCTACCTTCGCTGCCTCGTCTTTTAAAACCCTTGCCAGCCTGTTGTATAAAGCGCTCTCCGAGGCATACATAAACCTGAACCTGAAAGCCACACCGTCTTTGTCCCTCACACCGTCATCGTCACTGTCTGTCCAGCCAGCTTCGTTGAGCAATTGTCTCGCTCTGTCCAAATCATACGGCCACGGCTCAATTTCCGGGTTATTCTGAGGGCTGTCAAAGTAAAATGGCCCCGTGACAATTCGACCGTGACCTTTGAGAAGATGTGAAACTATCTGTTCACGATTAATGATATGAGTCATAGCCAGCCGGACGCGCTTGTCCCTGAAAAAAACAGTATCCTGATTCCAGCCGATATAATAAAACGGAACCCCCGGATTCCAGTATGAAAGACAGTAAAATTCCTCATTGAACCGTTCATCGTTGACCAGCTCGGCGAACTGGTCCGGTTCCGGAATCATAATATCAACCTGATGCGAGCGCAGGGACTGTACGCAAGCAAGAGGATTAGAAATAAATTTGAATACAATTTTCTCCAGCTTTGGTTTGTCAAACCAATAGTTCTCATTTCGCCTCAAAACTATTTCTCTTCCTGTCAGCCATTTCTCAAAGACAAACGGCCCACTGCCCACTGGTTTGGAGATGCGCTTATTAAATTCCCGACCGTCACTGAATTCATAAATGTGTTTTGGGAGTATGCCTGAACTCCAGAAGCTCAGGTTTTCAAGGGCTTTAAAATAAGGTTTTTTTAAAACGAACTTTACTTCGCGTTGGTTTACCTTAACAGCTTTTTCAACACAAAACAGAAGGTCGGCAATATTCGCAGTAGCAACCTGTGGATTTACAGCCGTTTGGTAAGTGAAGATTACATCATCTGCTGTAACGGCAAGACCATCGGAAAAATAAATATCATCTCTTAGCCGAAATGTTATCTCCAGACCATCACTCGAAACCCCGAAACTCTCGGCCAACCAGGGTTTCAATACCAGCTCATCGAAATCATAGACTAAAAGTGGCTCAAAAATATACGGCACGGTAATCCATCGCGAATAAACATCAGAATTGGATGAATAAGGATTCAAAGTCTTCGGCTCGACGCGAAATGCCCATATCAACCAATCACCATCATCTTCAGTGTATCCCTTGTCATTGTCCCCGAGCCCGCCTTTAACCTCATCTACATCAACGCTGGCTTCAAAGCAAAGCCGGTCAGAAAGAATCAGCAACAGGAGGATAATTGGAATTAAAGAAAAGAGGAAAAATGTAACGACGCCTCCGCGACCGCTCATTAACACAAAACCTCCAATGTTTCAGGAGCTCATTTAAAGGCCGATTATAAAATGTATTTCTGTTCCAAGCTCCAAAGTTGATGCGAAATTACTCAGCTATCGTCTGTGTGTGTTTTGCCTTTAGTCAGATAAATCGCTTAAGGATTCGCCTCTCGTTGCCGCCGGCAACGGTGGTTCCGGCAAAACAAGCGGCGAGGTGCGTTTGACTCCGCTGCCGCTCTTTGCATAATTAATCTTCAATTTCTCCGACAGTTGACCGGCTTCTGTTGCTGTTCCAAGTAATCTATTATGCTCATCCAAAAGAGCCCTCATATTTTCCGATTCGACGGCCCTTTTGATGACAGTCTGAGGTGTCCCCATAATTTGACTGATGCACGATTTCTCAGTCTCAACCAATACTGAAGCCAATCGTTGCTGCTGCTCATTAGTCAAAGTACTCTGCCCCTTAACATACCTTTGCAGACAGTAGGAATACAACTGCCCGAAACAACGAGCTATCTCAGGTTCGCTCCGCCATTGGGCGTCCTGTGGAGAACCTGCTGAAGTAATACTGCTGGAAAGCAGGTTTAGCACAGTACCATCCAATAGTTCATATTCCACAGTCCAGTCGGCATATCTTCGTATCCGCATATCCGATATCTGCACAAGTAATTCTTTCCCCTGAGCAATGTTTACACCTGCTGCAAACTCAGCCATCATTGCTATTATTTC
>CAZUTR010000016.1:0-18393 GCA_964623545.1 uncultured Pirellulales bacterium
TCACATTTAAAAGAATAGAAAAACCCACCCTCCGATTCAGCACTTCAGCGCTCCACCTATTCCCATTTATGCTCTTTAACCGATGCCAGAATCTTCTCAGCACATTCCATCGCCGCCAAACCTTCTTCAACACTGACCTCCGGCGCTACTGTTCTATCCTTAACGGCCTGCAGAAAAGCTTCCTGCTCAAGACGTAACGGCTCCTTGTCATCTATCTTTAGCTTTTCGATATGCACTAAATCCGACCATTTAACTTTCAATAGGTCGAGCTTGCTCGCATTCCTTAGCTGCCTCACTTTCTCGCCGATATCTACATTTGCATCAGCTTTAATAATGGTACCGCTCTTCTTAAAATAATCCACACTCAGATATGCCTGCCGGCTGAATACCCTCACCTTCCTTTCGGTCTTCAGGGCCAGCCGAGATGCCGTCATGTTCGCAATACAGCCATTGGCAAAAACAATCCGCGCGTTGCAAATGTCCTCGTTTTCGTCAATAACACCAAGTCCCACCGCTTCCACTTTTTCAATCTCGCTCGCCGCCAGAGACAGAACAATATCGATATCATGAATCATAACATCCAGCACAACACCGATATCGGTCGAGCGAAACGGATACGGACTAACGCGTGTTACCTCAATAAACTTCGGCTCAATATCAAGCCGTTTAATCGCCTGCACAACCGGATTACAGCGCTCGGAGTGTCCCACTGCAACGAGACTTCCGTGCTTTTTCGAAAGCTCCACTATCTCCCTGCCCTGTTCGACAGACGCCGCCAGTGGTTTTTCTATCAGGACAGGAATATTGTTCTCAATAAAAACCCTGGCTATCTCAAGGTGACTGACCGTAGGGGTTGATACTGTTACTGCATCAACTTTGCCCAAAAGCTCCACACAATCACCGAAGGCCGAACACTTATATTTTTTAGCCACGCCCTTAGCCCTATCGGCCTCAACATCACAAACGGCAACAAGCTCACTTTGCGGCAGTTGACTATAGACCTTCGCGTGAATCTGGCCCATCTTACCGACACCTACAACTGCAGTACGTATCTTCTCCATTGTCTATTTATTATAGTGATTGAATTTGAATTTTGACCTTTTCAAAAAATCCCTTAATGCCTGAACTTCTCAAGGTACCTCCCAAATCTGTGCTCGCTGCTTCTAAGTATGGCATCAACCATTTCTTTAACATTCTCATCGAGCCCATTTTCCCGAGCCATCGCCTTTGCAGTTTCCAGTAATGGACTGTCACTCTCGCGATAAAGCTTTTTGTACGCCTCTAATATTTTTTGCTGTTGCTCTTCACTCAATCCTGCCCGCGCCAGACCTCTCTCATTAACACCCCGTACACGCGATGGATAGTGGCCGCTTATAATCAGAAACGGCGGAACATCGCGATTGACACCGGCAAGCCCCGAAGCATAGCACCACCTGCCGATAGTAACAAACTGATGCAGCAAAGCCATGCCGCTAAGCCAAACCCCCGTCTCAATCTTACAATGCCCGCTTATCTGAGAATAGTTACTCATAACTATTTTATCTTCAAGTACGCAATCGTGTGCAATGTGCACTCCTACCATGAGCAGGTTATCACTCCCTATCCGGGTAAATTCGCCTTCGTACATACTCGGATGTATTGTCACCTGCTCTCGAATAGTATTATTATCACCAATCAGAAGCTCTCCAATCCTAGTATCCGAATCCAAGGTAAGAACCTGCGGAATACCACCAATCGCACAATTAGAAAACAAATGATTGTTTCTACCAATCTTGACATCCTTTCCAATCACAACATTAGCGTCAAGAACTGTGCCTGCACCAATTGAGACGCCACTGTCAATAACACAATTGGGCCCAATTGTCACGTCCTCGGCAAGCTCAGTTCCTTTAGCTATAACCGCACTTGGATGTATTTTAGCCATATTCTCTTACTGCTTACTATTTTCTACTGCACCTGCAATCTAACTTTTATCAATTCTCAATCACACATTCTCATCGTCAACAAGCATAAATGTTATTTGCGCCTCAGCCGCCACCGCGTTACCGACCATCGCAGTGCACCTGCACTGTGCCGTTCTTTTCTTCATCCTGATGGTCTCGGCGGTGAGAATAAGCTGGTCACCCGGAACAACCGGCTTGCGCAGTTTCACGCCATCCATGCTTAAAAGTACCGCTAACCTGCCGGTGTGCTCCAGCTTCTGCGCAAATAACAAACCTGAAATTTGTGCCATCGCTTCCACGACGAGTACGCCCGGCATAATAGGGGTGCCGGGAAAGTGCCCCTGGAAAAACTGTTCATTGACACTTACATTTTTAACTCCTTTTATCCACCTGTCGCCTTCAATCTCAGTTACTTTGTCAACCAATAAAAATGGATATCTATGAGGCAAAATCTTGGCAATTTGTCGAATATCCAAAAGCGCATCGGTCCCGAACTGTGACAAACGTTCAGCCCGCATAGCTACTTCATAAAGCTTTCTAACAAGCTGCTGGTTCAAAGAATGCCCGCTTTTATAGGCAACTATCCTGCCCTTAACAGCCCTGCCGAGTAAAGCGATATCGCCAATCAAATCAACAATCTTATGCCTCGCACATTCGTCAGGGAAGCGGTAACTATTCTTTATTGGGCCGTCCGAACCGATAACCAAAATGTCACGGGGACTCAGATGTGTTCCCACCCCACGCGCCTGAAATTGCTTCGCTTCAACCTCAAGCAAAAAAGTCCTCGCCGATGCCAGATTTTTCTCAAATCCTTCTGGAGTCACTCGGCAACTGAAGACCTGCCGTTTAACACCCGTATGACCGCTGTAATCCAAATCATAAGTGATACTTAATCCGTCGCCGGAGTTCGGAAGCGCGTATACACAAGCATCACCGGAGGTAATGCTAATCGGCTCGGTAATTACAAACTCTTTTCGTTTTGCCTGCTGCTCAACAATCCCTGCACGCTTGAGAACTTTGAAAAAGCCGGCACTGCTGCAATCCGGCGCAGGCAGCTCAGAACCTTCAACTTCTATTATCAGATTATCAATGTCCAGAGCACTGATAGCAGCCAAGCAATGCTCGATAGTTTCAATACTAACAGAACCCTTTTTTATTGTTGTACGTCGGCTCCGCTCGGCAACATTGGGCACAACAGCTCTGATTCGGACCGGCTCCGACAAATCAGTACGTACAAAAACCACTCCGGTGTCCGCTGGTGCAGGGCGAAAAACAGCCTTTGCCTCCACACCACCAAACATACCTTTGCCGGAAATTTTACCTTCACTTTTTATCGTCTTTTGCAGCTTCAAGTGCTTCTACCCTCTTGTCCAACTGCCTCAATAGCTCAGCCAGCTTCGGTAAACGCTTGGTAAAGCTGAATATACGCAACGCCTCTTTTATGTCTCTCGCCGGAGAGCCAAAAACCTGCTGGCCAGCTTCTACGTTGTGGCCAACACCCGATTGAGCTCCGACTACTACGCCATCTCCTAACTTTATATTATCCTTCAGCCCAACCTGACCTCCTAATACAACACCGTCACCAAGCTTAGAACCACCGGCAATCCCGCACTGAGCGGCTATCAGACAACACTTTCCAATTATTACGTTATGAGCTATTTGCACCAGATTGTCTATCTTCGTTCCCGCTCCTATTATGGTGTTTTCAAACTTCGCCCTGTCAATACAACAGTTAGTTCCTATCTCGACAAAATCCTCGATTATTACACCGCCGTTGTGCGGTATAAGCTTATGTTCTCCATCTATAAAGCTATAACCAAATCCGGTTGAGCCGATAGTGCTGTTGGCCTGAATCACAACATTATTGCCTATACAACAGTTATGATAGACTACTACGTTACAGTCGAGCCGACAGTTCTCGCCAACCTTTGAATTCTGACCGATTTTACAACCAGCGGCAAATACACTATTTCGCCCAATTTCTACTCCATCATCAATTACTGCGCCTGCTCCGATAGACACACCTCTGCCGATTTTTACTTTCTCGCCTATCTTCGCCGTAGGGTCAATCCCTTCAGGTGGAGCTTTCAACTTGGGTGCAAAAACGTTCAACGCCTCTATTAGCGCCGCATTAACATCATCAACAATAAGCTGAGGATTGGCTACGGTATTTATTCGTTCTGCTACTATAACCGCCCCTGCATGCAACGCCCCGGACTTGGGTACATACTTGCCGTCCGTGATAAATGTAACGTCACTCTTAGTAGCTGCCTCTACCGGCCCAACAGCGTTTATCTCGCCCGAGCCGTCCCCAACCAAATCGGCGCCGATTCGCTTAGCCAATTTTGCCACAGTTAACATAATTCCAAACTCGAAACCCAAGCTCCCACGCTGGAAAGCAAATCAACAATCAAAAGTCAAATAAAAATCACTCAGCCGCATCTATTTTAGCCATCACATCATTAGTAATATCCAAACATCCGGCGCTGTACAGCAGCTTATGAGTACTCATAGTCAACGTCAGCTCGTTGGTACCGGCCGAAGGAAACTCTGGTTCGCTCATCTCAAATACTAAATCAAGACCTTTCTGCTTAGCCACCTCGGCGGTAACTCGCAAAATATCTTTATAAATCTCCTCAACCGCCCCCTGCTCTTTCATCGCCAGCTGCTGCTCATAAAATTTCTGTTGGGCCTGCAGAGTACCCTGTTTGGTCAGCACGCCTTTTAACAAGTCCTGATAATCGTTGCTGTCCGGTTTTCTCGTCCTAAGCGCCGCCCTGTCTGCCTCAATCTGTGCTGAAAGCTGCTCCAGCTCCGCCTCAAACTTGCCCCGCATAGCCATTCCCTCTTCCCTGTGTTTGGCGCTGCTTTTGCAGTCCTTGAAAATCTTTTTGATACTGACAATACCAATCTTCAAAGACGACTTATCACCTTTAGTGTCTGCGCGTCCATATTCATAGCTCATAGACATAACAAGCGTGCCTGCTAAAACAATCAAGATGATAGCTGTTTTTATCTTCATAGCTTTCCCTTTCTTTAATTTACATAACTGTTATTGGTTACTGTTCAACGCTAAAACCCATCGTTAACTTAAAACAGCCCTCCCATAGAGAAACTAAAGGCCTGTGTCTCATCTAAATCATCCTGCCTCAGCGGCTTTGAATACTCTAACCTCATCGGTACAGGCCCAAACATCTGAGGTACCATTATCTGTATACCTGCACCCGCCGCGGCACGGTAACCGCCCGTATCAATAGTACCGCTGTCCACAAAAAACAACGCCGCAAAATTATTACCTATCAAAGGCACCGTAATCTCCGCATTAGCCAGAAAAATCCAGTCACTGCCTATAGGGTCTTTCTCAATCGCAAAATCCGCCGGGACATTTGTCCGAAGACCTCTGGTACTCACGCCACGATATTCAAACCCTCTGATACCATACGTGCCCGAACCACCGGCATAAAACTTCTCGAAAGGCGGCGCATTACCTACGGTAGTCGCACCGAGCAGCTTTGCCGCCAGAATGGTTTTACGCTCAGCTAAATCTTCATAAAGCGTTTGATACTTCCGGTAAGTGCCGCTTAATATTCCAAAACTGTGCTCGCCGCCAACCTGTTCATAACCCGCATCAAAGTTGTGGCCATCGCTCGGGTTAAACCTGTTATTGGTCAGGTCTCTGGAAACGCCAAATCTAACTCCAAAAATACTATTGCCGCCACCTACATTTCTGATTTCCACAGGAGCATCGTAATCAATGTCACCAACGTCAATTCTCTCCGCTCTAAAACCAATACTTCTTCGCCAACGATTTTTATACCGCTTCTCGAAACCAATAAATCCCTTGGTTCTTGTTTCGTCATAGCTTTCCCTGTATCTGTTCCAGCTCGAACCGACCAAATTGAGAGACACAGGCTTATCCCTAAAATATGGCTCGGTAAAACTTACCGAATACTGAGTTACCTTGGTTCCCGGCTGCAGAGAAATCTTAAACTTCTGACCCGCACCCTTGTATGACCTTCCTGTTATAAACTCCTTTATACTTTCAGGATGGTCTTTGTAATCAAAATTGCGCTGCTCAAAGCTGAGCTGCCCGATTATACCACTGTCAGTGGTTGCAGCTGCACCCAGCATTATCATTCCCGTTCGGCCCTCGACAATATCGACCTGCGCATCTCTTTGGCCGGGCGTCTGACCGGAAGGCGTAATAAGAGCTCCGTCGCGCTCAGTCAGCACAGCTCTCTGCAAATATCTCTCCAGCTCACCAGTACCATCCCCACGGGCAATATGAGCGTTAAACCACTCGCCAGGTTGAAATTCAAACTCATCAAGTATCCGCCTGACTACTTTGTCCTGTGTCTGCTCGTTACCTGTTATATCTATCTTGCCAATTCGAAACTGCTGACCCTCTGTTATTACAAACTCAAGACTTACCTTTTCGGTGGAAACGAAATTAAGCCTGTGCTCAACCTTCGCATCGATGAAACCGTCCTGAAGATACAGTTTAACAAGCCGCTTGACTTCCGACTTTACCTTTCGGTCATTATAGACCCGACCCGGCTCCAACTCTGATTCCTGCTGAAGCTGCTCTTTACTAAAATGAGTGTTGCCATCAAAAACTATACTTTCAATGCTGTAGGCTGCGCCTTCTTCAATCACAAAAATAAGGCGAACTTTATTCTTTTTCTCGTTGAACTGTCGCTCCATACTTATTTTGGAATCAAGAAAACCTCTCTCATGATAAACGCTTTGCAGTCTTGCTACATCCTCCGCAACTTTTTCCTCAATATAATATTTTGACCGTAAAAGCAATCCTCTCTTCTTTGTTTTTATAGCTTTCTTAAGCCTTCTCGTTTTTATGGCACTATTGCCTCTGAACCTCAAAGACGCAATTTTTACCCTTGGACCCTCATCAATCCTATAAGCCACTTCGCCTGACGATAACTTATCTTCATCAACACTTACCTGGATAAAAACAAAACCCTTTAGTCTATAAAATTCAACAAGTGTTGTTCTGTAAGATTCGACCAGAACAGGGTCAAGATAATCGCCTATATCAAAGCCGAGCTTCTTGCGAAGCGCCTTGTATTTATAGCTACGATTGCCGATAAAAGCAATCGACCTGATAACATTCCTTTCAACAACCACAAAAGTAAGCTGAACCTTGTTATCCTCAATATTTGTATTATAATAGCTGTATTCCACGCCCTCCAACTCAGCTATGCGTTTCGCATCTTCTGTCGCCACATCAGCGTCAAACAACTGTCCGACTTTGCTGCGAACCTTGGCCAAAATCCTGGCCTTCTCTATGTTCTGACTGCCCGCCGTCTGAATACTGCCTATCACCAGTTGACTATCACTGCTTGGTGATTGGCCGTTCGAAGAAAAGGCGGAATCAACATACGATAGTAAAATGCAAATTAAAAATAGCGAATGAAAAATGGTCTTCATTGGTCAATAGTAAACAGCAAATTAAATTGGCAGCTCCTCCCCGCGCGAGACACCTTCAAAACTTCGTGTCTCTGCTGCATAAGAGGGATTCTCAAAACGTGTAATCTTCTCCAAAAAGATAAGGTTCACGCTTCCAGTCGGTCCGTTTCGCTGCTTGGCAATTATCAATTCAGCCATGTTGTTCGGTTCATAGTCCTGTTGTCCCCGATGGTAGTAATCTTCACGATGCAGCAGCATCACAACATCTGCATCCTGCTCGATACTGCCGCTCTCGCGCAAATCACTCATTCTCGGCCGATGACCTTCTCTGCCTTCCGGCGAGCGGTTCAACTGGCTTAAAACAACAACAGGTATGTTCAGCTCCATCGCCAGGCCCTTTAGGTACCTTGAGATTTCAGTTATCTCCTGCTGTCGCGACTCGACCCTGCTGACGCCCAAATGCATCAACTGAAGATAATCAACGATGATACATTTGATACCGTGCTGGCTTTTCAGCCTCCTTGCCTTTGCCCGCAACTGCAACGGTGTGAGCGACGGCGCATCATCAATGAAAATTGGCACGTTTTTCAGTTCCTCACAAGCCCTGGCCAACTCATGGTAATGGTCGGTATCAAGCAGCCCTTTCCTAACTAACTGCGTATCAATTCGACTTTTTGAGCAGAGGAATCTTTCTGCGAGTTGTTGCCTGCCCATTTCCATAGAGAATATCGCAACGGGTGTATTTTCGATGACTCCAAAGTGCTCTGCGAAGTTTAATGCCAGCGAAGTTTTCCCCATACTGGGCCTGCCGGCAACAACAATCATCTCAGCATTCTGTAAGCCGCAGGTCAACTCGTCGAGTTCATGCAATCCGGTAGCCAGTCCGGTCACATGCTTAAATTCTCTGTTTTCGATAAGCTCATATGCACGGCTGACAAGGTCCTTCAACTCAGATGCTACGCTGCCTAAATTCTTGTCAGTAACAGCAAAAATCTTTCGCTCTGCCTCGTCAAGCTTTTCGCTCGTCTCACCAACACCGCTATATATATCATCCAGAATCTCATTTGCTGCTGCTATCATTTCTCGAAGAAGCTGCTTGTCCTTGATAATGCCGGCATAGTACATCACATTGGCAGACGACGGCACCGAGTCCAGAATCTTAGCTATATATTCAACCCCTCCGACTTCATCCAACTGCTTTCTTTTTTCTAATTCATCGCGCAACAGCACAGCATCAAGACCCTCTCCTTTATTTTTTTCAAAAAGAGCAATCAAGGCATCGTATATCATCTGGTTCTCAACTCGGTAAAATGCATTTGCTGTTTTCAGATATTCGACGACCTGGCCAATGCATTCGGGGTCAATCATCATCGACCCCAGCACCGCCGCCTCCGCAGCAAGCGACTCAGGCATACTTCGAAGATTACCCAAAGCATCACCCGGTCTCACAGGCTTAGCAACACCCGCTGCTTCCAGTTTTCTTGATTGCTTTTGTTTTTTATCTGTTTCCTTAGCCATCCTTGCTACCATTGAACCAACTTAATTTATGGCCATAAAATCCTTTCCTTCCTAACGTGCATTTTACAGTCTTAACAGCCCCTGTCAAACATTTGTTCAAACCCATCATTTTTGCCTGTTTCTACAACGAATTGCTATCTTCCAATCATTTTATAGATCGACTGTTATAACTCCATGCCGCCTTCATCCCTCTCCAATCAGGTCGCGCAAAAAACAGGACCGGGTAGAGAGGTAGAGAATAGAAGAGAGAAAGTGAACCTCAGTCCTTCTTTTTTAAGTTTATTAATCCTACTCTACAATATCTTCTCTGCCAACACTTACCAAAACACTTTATTGGTCTCGGGGGACATCTTGACTATCCTTGTCATCACTCGGCTGGGCTACAACAACAACAGTTACAGCAGCAGTTATATCCTCTGCAAATTTAAGTAATACTCCAGGATAAGTTCCAACCTGTTTTATATGTTCGCTCAACTGGACAATCTTATCGGCAACCTCGAATCCCTGCTCACGAAGATTAACCGCAATCTCACGAGCTCCGACCGAGCCGAACAAATGCCCTTGTTCGTTGGCCTTGGCCGCAATGACCGCCTCAGCTCCGTCGACCGCTTCCGCCGCTTTCTCAAGCTGCTCCTTCTCAAGCAGACGCTGCTCGGCACGCTTAGCTCTCTCTTTCTCTATCGCCTTCAAATTCGCTTCGATTGGAATTACTGCCAATCCCTTCGGCAGCAGAAAATTTCTTGCATATCCGCTCTTTACTTCGATAACATCACCCAGCCAGCCAAGTCTGTCAATATCTTCAACAAGCAAAACCTTCATAGCATAACCTCTTGAAAGTGCTTAAAGTGTCTAAAATTAAGTAAACCCAACAGAAGAATAGAATCCCGATACATCATGAATATTCTTATAACCTTAGTTCACTTTATCTCATTTTAGGCACTTCGTTTCATGCACAATACGGCAATAAAGCCATATACCTCGCACGCTTAATAGCTTTTTTAACCTTCCTCTGACAACCAGCACAATTACCGCTGCGCTTGCGCGAATATATCTTGCCGCGATGGGTTAAAAGCTTCTGTAAAGTATCAATGTCCTTATAATCAATGTATTTATTGCCTCTCCGGCAAAAACGACATTGTGTCTGCTGGTCACGTGCTGCGGATAACGTACCCTTTCGCCTATTATTTCTCGTTCTTTCGTTCGTTGATCTCATCTCTTACCCCATAGTTTATATTGCGCACACAATATTGGAAATCTTAACATTCTTCTCATAACACATACTAGGATTCCCATCATACGCTATATAGTACAATATCAAAATGGCACATCATCCGCGACATCCTGCTGTACTGCTCCGGCACCCGGCGCTGCCTGACCCTGCCCAGACTGCTCAGCATTAAAGCTGTCCGATGAACCCGGCGCACTACCCAGAAATTGAAAATTCTCAACTGTAACCCTGTGCTTACTGCGCTTAGTCCCATCTTGAGCCGTCCAGGAATCAAAAGTCAACCTACCCTCAACAAAAAGCGGCCGACCTTTGCTCATATACTTGTTTATATTCTCTGCAAGACGACCAAAAGCCCGACAATCGACAAAACAAGTCTCCTGCCTGTCTTCACCCTCATTGCTTCTCCACCTACGGTTCACCGCCAAACCAAATTCGACAACCGGCGTTTGACTAGGCAGGTATGACAGTTGAGGATCACGTGTCAGATTACCTATTAGTAAAACCTTATTAAAATTAGCCATATTTAGTCTCCCCTCATCACTCCGTACGTCAAATATAAATTAAAAAACCCAAAAACTACCATCCAATTCCCACACAATTATTGTCATTTATCCACCACTTGACACCTGCCAAGCGGCTGGAACTCAATCATTAATCAAGACCACACTATCAATTACTGCTCAACTGCCTCAACAGCATCATCAATACCGGATTCCTCACCTCCCGTTCCAGCTTTACCCTGCTGTTCGTCGGTACCCTCCGAAACCTCTTTATCTTCCTCTTTAGTCCCACCAGCTTCTAATGTTTGCTCAGACCTTTCGATATCCTCTTTTTTGCTTGCACCGACAGGTGTCTTTCCATCGATATCTTCCTGAGTCAAGTGGTCCGCCCTTAAAATCAAGGCACGCATAATCTGCTCAGAGAGATGAACATCTCTCTCGATGCTTTGGATTTTACCGCCGTCAGCTCTAAAATAACAAAGGATATACACACCTCGGCTTACGCCTCTTATGTCATAGGCAAGTTTGCGGTCATCCCATTTTTTTATCGAGACAATCTCCACCTCTGCTTTTTCCAGCATGGTTGTTATGGCCTTAATAATCGCATCCCAATCCGCTGATGCCAGCGCCGAATCAACAAGAAACAATCCTTCATATAACCTTCTATTCTTAACCGTAGTTACCAAACTTATTACCTCCAGCTAATATTATCGTTACTTACTGTCCCGAACACTCAGGGTTAAACAGGTTCATAGCCCTGTCAATGCCATATTCAATCCAGCAGAGCACAGCATCTCGTGCCCTTTCAACTGCTTCGTCGAGCAGCGGCCTTTCCTGCTCTGCCGGCTTACTAAGGACAAAGCCAACGTCATCTTCTTCACCACTTTGACCAATGCCGATTCGACAACGTGCTACATTCTCTGTGCCGAGCTTTTCTATAACATCAGCTAAGCCATTATGTCCGCCAGCTGAACCCTTTGCCCTCAGTCGAATCCTGCCCGGCTCAAGAGCCATATCGTCGGTTAAAACAAGAAGCTCACTCAACACCAGCTTATAAAATCCAAACCCCGTCGCAACCACTTTACCGCTTAAGTTCATAAATTGCCAAGGCTTTAACAATATTAACTTTTTACCTACAAACTCGCCCTCGCCCAAACGAGCACCGAACTTTCTCTTTCTCACATCTATCCTTAAAAAATCAGCCAACAAGTCAATCACCCAAAAACCAATGTTGTGCCGCGTATCCACATACCCATCGCCTGGATTGCCCAAACCAACGACAATTCTCATCTCAGTCATAATAAAAACTAAAAACACTTAGCCAAAGTCCAAATATCATAGCTCAACAACCTAATATCTCTGCCCTGAATCCCAAAACCACTTATCTACTTATCCGCTTCTTCGCTTTCTCCCGACTCTTCTTCTTTCTCTTCTTCACCTATTACTTCAGGAGCCGCTGGTGCCTCAGCCTCAACCGCTTCGGCACTTACTGCGGCAGCAACCAAACCACACGTAGCCACGAGAGTTGATGGTGCGCTTACAAGCTTCACTCCCTCCGGAAGAACAATATCTGCGGCGTGCACTGAATCTCCAACCTCCATCTCTTTAACCGAGACAACTATGTTCTCCGGAATATCAGCCACTTTACACTCAACCTCAAGCCGGTCAACATGCTCTTCAATAATAGCTCCTGCTTGCGAGCTGCTCACCTGGCCTTTAAACTCGATAGGCACCGTCACCCTGACAGTCTCGGTAACGTCAACCCTCATTAAATCAACATGAATAATATTCTTCCCCAGATAGTCGTATTGCAGGTCTTTAACAAGCATCTTCTGTGATTTCTTTCCAATTTTAACATCTATCAATCGATGCCCATGATGAAGCCCCTCAACAAAGTTGTGCGCATTCAACGCGATTGCCACAGCCTCCTCTTTATGGCCGTACACAACAGCAGGTATCAGGCCCTGTTTACGTACCTCCTCTGCATACTTCGAACCGGTTCGTTCTCGAATCTGTGCCTTCAAAAATAGGGTTTTTTCCATAGACAACCCACCTAAATCTTGATTTTGTATTTATCCACTAAAAATTGTTAAATATACTGCTAACCGACTCATCTCTGTGAATCCTTTTTATCGCCTCACCCAGCATGGTTGACACAGACAAAACCTTGACATTGCCAGCAGCTTTTACATTATCACTCAACGGTATAGTATCAGTTACAACCACTTCTTCAATCGGGGCCTGTCTCAACCGCTCGAAGGCCGGTCCTGAAAATACGCCGTGTGTTGCACCCGCATAAATTTTTTCGGCTCCTCGTTGCTTTAGCAGCTCAGCAGCACTGCACAATGTCCCGCCCGTAGCGATTATATCATCGCACATAAAAATATTTCTGCCTTTTACTTCTCCGATTATCTCTCCTGCAGCTACTTCACAGCCGCTAATCCTTCTTTTATGCACTATGGCCAGCTCACCACCTAAATGGCTAACATACTTCGCCGCTGTCTTGATATTACCAACATCAGGAGAAACCACCGTCAAATTCGGAATCTTTTTCTCTCTGAAATACCTGCTCAAAACTAATTCGCCCGTCAAATGGTCCACAGGGATATCGAAAAATCCCTGGAGCTGCTGTGCATGAAGGTCTATTGCTAAAACCCTGTTAGCCCCCGCAGTAACAATAATATTAGCGACCAATTTTGCTGTAATCGGCACTCGCCCTTCATCTTTCCTGTCCTGCCGAGCATATCCAAAGTACGGTATAACCGCTGTAATTCTCCTTGCACTTGCCCTTCGAAGACAATCCAGATAAATTAAAAGCTCGACGAGATGCTCATCCACAGGATTACAATTTGACTGTATGACAAAGCAATCCCTGCCGCGGACGTCATCCTCCAGCTTGATAAACTTCTCGCCGTCCGAAAACCTGTCTATCTTCGAGCCACCGACTGGTATTCCTAAATACTTACAAACCGCTCCAGCTAATTTGGGATTACTACTGCCTGAAAACACCTTTATATTATCACTAAGAAACATTTCCATATTACCTCTCGCATCTCTATCCGTTACCTTCGCTGCTCTGCCCGAGCCGATCCACATCCTCCTGCGAAGCGACAGTACCCGGGGCAACTCGGGCTCCGTCTTTCAACTCAAGCGGAGCTATAAGTACCGACCCCGAACCAATGTAGCAGTTATTGCCTACGGTTGTCTGATTTATTTTCTCGCCGTCGAAATTAGCTGTTATCGACCCTGCACCCACATTGACATTCTCGCCTATATCAGCATCGCCGATATAACTATGATGACGTGCGCGAACCCCCTTAGCCAAAGTCGAATTCTTTACTTCAGTAAATACACCTAACACAACATCATCTCCCAAAACCGTTCCACTCCTTAAATATGCAAAAGGACCTATCCTGCAATTCTGACCGATTTTAACCTCACCATGTACATACGTGAACGGCTCAATTTGTGTATCCTGTCCGATTTGTGCTCTCGAATCTATCCAAGTATTAGGCGGATCAACTATCGTCACGCCACTTGCCATCAATCTCTCCTGAATTCGCAACTGCATAATTTTACTTGCTACGCTTAGCTGCTCTCTGCTATTGACGCCCATCGCCTCTTCAGGCCGAACCGCTGTGACAGCCAAAACTTTATGTCCCGTTTCGATGATAACTGACAGCACATCGGTCAGGTAATATTCACCTTTTACATTATCAGGCTTGACCTTCTCCAGCGCCTCAAACAAAAGATTATTATTGAACAAATAATAACTCGGATTAACCTCCTTGATAGACAATTGCTCTCTCGTACAGTCACCATCCTCAACAATGCCCTGAATATTTCCGTATTCGTCACGCACTATCCTGCCATAGCCTCTCGGGTCATCGAGAACAGCTGTTGCTAATGTCACCGCTGATTGACCTGTTTCATGTTTTTTAATAAGTGTTTTTAGCATCTCCGTCCTGACTAACGGACCATCACCACAAAGAATCAGTGTCTCGCCCATAAAATTTTTCAGGTGTTCCTTACAGCACAAAACCGCATGAGCAGTTCCTTTCTGCTCCGCCTGCTCAACAAAAACAATGTCATCATTGTCCTGATATTGCTCGATTACCTGCTCTTTACAATATCCAACCACAACATATATTTTCCCCACCCCAACCTTCCTGCATGCATCGAGCACATAAGACAACATAGGTCTGCCGCACACTTCGTGCAGAACCTTCGCCAGTTTCGTATTCATTCGCTTGCTGACACCTGCTGCCAATATTACTGCGACTCTTTCAACCATTTAATTCCTGTATTTTACTATTTGAATTTTAAGTTTTAATTTTTCAAACCCGCCTCTCATTGAGTGGCAGGGCCAACCTACCCGGCCTGGACTCGAACCAGGAATGTAGGCACCAAAAGCCTATGTGTTACCAATTACACCACCGGGTAATAAATTTATTATATCCGCCAGCAAGTAACAATAGTAGTTCAATAACAAATAGCAAAAAATAATACTTATTTCGCTTGTCACGGAGACCGTCATGTTGCGGCCCGGCTTGGCCACGGGCTGCCCAGCACTACCAGCAAAGACAGCCACTTGTCAGAGGCTTGAGTCAACCACGCCGTGATACTGCTGACCCCACGGGCCGCTTCCGGCGACCCGAACTACCCACTGCGACAGGGCTCTATCGATGTAAGATAATAACCGATTCCAAATACCGAAACAACTCTTTTTCAAAATTTCTGTAAAAAAACATCTTCTTTTTTGAAGTGCCCTCTTCTCCCAAAATAAACGGATTGGCCACTAAAAACCTGAAATACGCTATAAATATGCCCTACTCTTCATCCCGACTCCCAACCTATGGGCGGGTCTCATCATCTTCCTCTGTCGAAATATAACCTTTTTGCCCTTCTGTTATATAAGTCGACTCGGATGATTCCTCCCTCTCCTCCTGCTCTTCATCTTCCACCTCCGACTCCATCTGTTCAAGCAAACTCTTATACTCCTTCAGCGTCATCATTACCTCTCTCGCCTGACTGCCCTTGTATTCACCCAAAACACCCATAGAAGCCATCATCTCTATAATCCGCGATGCTCGGGCATAACCAATGCTCAGCCGTCGTTGCAAAAGCGATACACTGCCGCGTTTGGTCTCAAGAACAATACGAACCGCCTCGTCGAAAAGCTCATCCTTGACCATCTCTGAAGCGTCAACCCGACCAAGCTGCGTAAGCTCAGGATGGAATTGCGGCTCGGCAACTTCCTTAAGATGTTTTACTATTCGCTTTATCTCCTGCTCATCAACAAAGGTTCCCTGCGCACGCACAAGGTCACTTGTGCCCGGCTTGAGAAACAACATATCGCCTTCACCAAGAAGCGTCTCTGCTCCATTCTGGTCGAGAATTATTCTGCTGTCCATTTTAGCCGCCACACGAAAACCAATCCTCGTCGGCATGTTCGCCTTTATAAGACCTGTAACCACCGTTGCCTGAGGTCGCTGAGTAGCTAAAACAATATGAATCCCTACAGCCCGACTCTTCTGCGCCAGCCGAACAATAAACGCCTCTATCTCCTTTGCTGCGGTCATCATCAAGTCCGCCAGTTCATCAATAACTATAACTATATACGGCAAACGCTTCGGTATTTTCGCCTCTTCCTCAGCGCTACTCGGCGCAAACCGCTCGATTATCTGCTCAGGACCGAGCTTGTTGTACTCTGCAATATTCCTAACTCGCGCCTCAGCTAAAAGAGAATAACGCTCATCCATCTTCACCGTAGCCCATTCAAGTATTTTTACCGCTTGTTGGGTCTCGGTCACGATTGGAGACATCAGGTGCGGAATAGTATTAAACGCGGCCATCTCAACCATCTTCGGGTCAATAAGTATCATCTTAACCTCATCCGGCCGCTTCATAAGCAAGATGCCCACTATGATACCACTTATGCAAACGCTCTTGCCTGAACCTGTTGTCCCCGCAATAAGCAAATGCGGCATCTCAGTCAGATCCGAAACAAGCGCCTCCCCTGCTGAATCTTTGCCTAAAAATAGTGGAATTTGCATCCTTTCCGGTTTGCTGCCGGCCAATTGTAGCATATCTCTCATCCGCACCTTTTCTTTTTCGCTGTTCGGTACCTCCACGCCTATAGTATGCTTACCTTGCAAAGGCGCAACCACACGAACCGCTCCGACACCCAGCGCTCTAGCCATATCATTGGCAAGCGAGCTTATCTGACTGACTTTCACCCCCGCCGCAAGCTCCAATTCAAACATCGTTACAACTGGCCCGGTATCAGCGGCAACAACATGAGCATTAACATTAAACTCTCCTAGCAGACTCTCCAGCGCGGCGGCCTTGGCTTTAACAACCCTCTCCTGTACCGCCGCAAATCCGTGCTCCGGCTCAGCCAGCAGCTCCAGAGGCGGAAGAGTATAATCATCATAACTGACAGGTACGTACCCCTTGCTAACAGCAGGCGCCTTTGATGCTATTAATCTTAAACCTCGACGTTCCTGAACCACCTCAGCTTCGACCTGCTCTGCAAACCTCTGCTCGTAATTTTCATCAACATTTGATTCTGAAACTTCCGCCGCAGGACTCTGAGGCTGTAACTTTTGCCTGGCACTCAACCGCCGCCATATACCCGCAAGAACCTCAGAGCGCCTCCTCGCTGCCATCCACGTTGGCACAGCAACACCGACAGCCCTTCTAAGAATAAAACTCAGCCATCCTAAAACCCAAAACACTAAATCATCCGCTAAAATGACAAGCCCGACAATCCACATTGAGGTAACCAATATGAAAGTGCCAAGCCAAGCAAAGTGACTGCGAAGAAATTGGATAACGCCAACTCCAAGAATGCCGCCTGAGCCCATTGGAAAACTATAAATGCTGTGAGGCCAAAAACAATAGAAACTCCCGGAAGCCGCAACAGTCAAAAGAACCAGGCCTAATGTGCGCAAAACAATCTGGTCGATACGACGTTCCATTAACCTAGCGACCAGATAAAAAATCGCTCCAGCCAAAACTACGAAAGCACCCGGACCAACGTAGTACAGTAAATAATAGGCAAAAAAGGCTCCTACAAAACCACACCAATTCGCCGTTGGCTTATTATGCGGATAAACATAACTGCTCGGCCAGTCGCCCATGTCAAAACTTAGACAACTACACAAAAACACCAACAGCACAGCAATTCCGAAACACTGAATAGCTTTCGCTTGTAATTTCTTATCCTTCACTCCACTAATTTCCTTTTTTGGCCTATAAAATTTTCTTTTTCAGCCAAATTCTATCATTTGTCAACGGAAGCACTTCACTTATATCGACAAAAATTCCCCCTTCTCTGCACTATTGCAAACCTGCCTCTCCACAACAAGCAAAGTTTACCACCTCAGATTTAAAATTAGCCGCATACCGCCGCTGCTACAAAATAATTAGCCATGTGTTTTACGCAGGTTTTCAGTCCTGGAATCTCAAATTTACCTTCTCCTCATAAGCGATATTCCCTGGGGTCACCCTCTATATTGGAATTGTCATTTCACGAATCAAGAGCCATGCTCTGCATAAATAAAAAAACCCCGCGGTGACTCCGTTCACCCCAGGGCCAAAAAAATTAGCGGTCGACTTTATTACGGCTCCATCCGTTCGTCAGACCGCTTAACTATCTCGTCCACCTTCTTCGCTCTCTCGGTTTTCCTCGGTATTCTCACCGCAACTCCGAGTCTACCGAGTTCGCCGGCCACATCAGGCTGTTGCGGGTCAAGCTGAAAACTTCTGCTCA
>CAZUTR010000017.1:0-18025 GCA_964623545.1 uncultured Pirellulales bacterium
TGCACCCTTTTGGTTGATAGATAAAGTTTGGATTTCGATGGCCGAGGATGTGGTCCGCACCTTCGGTTATTATTGCATCGAAACAATCCATCGACTCGATGAGCTTTGCCAAGTCGTTATTGTATATCAACTCCGTGTTTCTAAAAATCCTTGGCTTTTGTCCAAAAAGTTCTTCTATAGTCTCAACATGCTTGTCAATCTGCTGTACGAATTCATCCTCTGAATACAAGAAACTTAAACTGTGATAATACGTCTCAGCGAGGAATTCCACACATCCGGTCTGTATAAGGGCATCAAAAGTGCTTATGACCTCAGGTGCAAACTTAAAGAGCTGTTCAAGCAACACACCGGTTATGCTGTATGCGACCTTGAACCTGCCCTGGTATCGACGAATCACATCAAGCAATAACCGATTCGCCGGAAGGTAACACTTGTTAGCCACCTTCCTGCAGATAGCGGCATTTTTATAATCATCGAAATAGTTATTGTCTTCGTCGAATACCGTATAGTGCCTCAACCGAGGTGGCTGGTGAACTTGAAAATAGAAACAAACCGAAGCCATATCTTGTGTCTTGTCCTTCGTACGTCGTATTGTATATATCTTTCAAACGGCGCATCACTTCAGGATGCACGAGGTTCAAACTGCGACGAGCATATCTTCATAAATCTTCAGGCACTTTTCTGCACTGTCCTTCCATCGCAGTCTTCTGACCTCGAAATTACCGTGATTTCGCAGAGTAATTTCCAGCGGTGGATACTTCAGGACTGCTATAATTTTGTTGGCAATCTCATTGACATCCCAGAAGTCAACCTTGAGAGCATGTTTTATGACCTCAGAAACACCGCTTTGCTTGCTTATAATGACAGGAATATCGTTGTCCAGCGCCTCAAGAGGCACTATTCCGAAAGGTTCCGAGACGGACGGCATCACAAAAAGGTCGGCCATCTTATATATTTTTTGGACGTCCTGGCCGTGCAAAAAGCCGGTAAACAGAACCTTGCTCCCAATTCCCAGCTCCGCAGCTATCTCAACGGCCCGGTGCATCATATCACCCGTTCCGGCCATAACGAACTTGACATTATCCATCACTTCGAGGACTTTCTTGGCCGCACCGAGGAAATACTCCGGCCCTTTTTGCATCGTAATTCGGCCGAGGAACAATACAATTTTCTCATCTTTTTCAATGTCGCCTCCAGCCACATGCTCTGTGTTATTGCGTTCCACACCATTATGAACAACTTCGACTTTATCACCGCTAATGCCGTATCGGCTGATTACAATATTGCGAGTGTAATAGCTAACGGCAATAACTTTGTCTGCCTGCTCGAAACCCTCCCGCTCGATGTCGTAAATCGTCTGGTTGACATTTTGGCCGCTACGGTCGAATTCCGTCGAGTGAATATGTACAACCAAAGGCTTCCCACTCATTCGAGCTACTGCGATCCCGGCCGGATAAGTCATCCAGTCGTGGGCATGCACAATATCAAACTGCTCATTTGTTGCCAATTGGGCGGCAATCTGGGCATATCGTTGAACTTCAGTAAACATATCGCCACTGTAGTCTATTGCCATAAAAGGCTGGCTGTGGCCTTTTCGTTTCTGTCTCAATGATTCTGCAAATCTTTGCTGATAGATATCAGGCGTGGAATACGGCTGCAAATGCGTACTGATTGAGCGGAATTTGATGTTTTTAAATCCTCTGGCTTTCAGGAATGCTGTGGTCTTATAGTCGGGAGTAAGTAATTTTACGTGGGTGGTGTATTTACTCTGGACCATTGTAGGCAGTACAAAAGTTACGTTTATGCCAAGCTGGTCCATCGCTTTTGTAAGTCCATAACAAGCGGTGCCAAGTCCACCACTGATAAACGGCGGAAACTCCCAGCCTAACATGAAAACTCTCATACAGCTCCTCGTTGTGTAATCACCATAACTTGCCACCCCAAAAACGCTTACAGCTGTGCTTTCGAACCGAAAACTGTAAGCAATTGGCTGTAAAAAACTCTGCTACCCACCCAAACTTGCGTTTGGTTATAAGCTGCTTATCGACAGGAAATTGCATTACCTTGACAGTAAACAGATAGAAAAATGTCCCAAATTGTCGCAATACCTGCTATATAAATCGGGATTTTTGCCCAGATAAGTTCAATAAATTTTATAAAAACAACGATTTTGATACTAATAATTTAGGTTTTATAGGCCTGTGAAAAGGGTATAAAAAAACATAATAATCAAATTCAGTTGTTTACTATCGGAAGGAAACCATGCATCAATTTTCTGATTAAGCACAGCTAAGGACTGATAACTGGATTATATGTAATCATCTTAATGATGCGCAGTGTATCTTTAAATAAGAAGGCTACGTTTAGGTTGGCTTTTCAGCTTAAAAAATGTATACCCCACATTCAGTCCCGATACATCGGGACTGAATGTGGGGACACTACAACATCTTCTGAACATAAAGATTACGAACAAAAAATGCTGTCTTATGCCCTTCTTTAACCTTGAGAAGCAGTAAAGTGGGATTTCTAACCTTTTTTACAGGTCTTGTGGCTTGACTGTACTGCGTCGATTAGCCTTGCAGCGAGCAATCGCCTGATCAAGCATGCAATAGACAGCATCGCTGATCGCCCCGATTGCATCTGATGAGGTCATCATCTTCTTACTCTTGACGTAAGCCTTAATCTTGCTGGCCACTACCAAAGATTCCTTTTTCTTTGCCATAGGTAAAAAACCTCCATGTTAAAAAAGTTACTATCTTGTATTCCAGTGCCTGCATCTATTCGATAATGGTCACTGACAACGGCTTGTAATTACCTGAACTCACCACCATTTGCAACCAAAAAATATGGTCAAATGCTAATTTTTTGCTATCTCGGAGTCGATAGGAGAAAAAGGCAGTTTCGATAGGCTGCGATTTTGCTGGGTCCCCAGATCACATCCTGTTTGATTTGAAGCCAGCAGAGGGTATTCAGAAATCTCGGTTACCAACGGGATAAAATGCAAAATTTCACCCAAAAAACTGGTCGGCGAGTCGTTTTTTCCTGCCAGGCCACTTTTTTAATATTTTATCTGATTTTAGTGGGTTTTTTTGACGAAAAAATCAAAACGGACATCTTGTCCGAGCCGTTCTGGTATGTAAGTTTAGATTATATTTGTTGCGGAGAGTTAAAATGGCAAAGCGTTCCAGAAAACCTCAAAAAGGCCGGACGGGAGCACAGGAGTATGTCGTTGTTACCTTCGCTGAAAACATGGAACAAGCCAAAGATTATGAGACTTTATTGAAAAACAGCGATATTCCTGCCTTGATTAGAGAACAAGTTGAAGAACCAGTGGGTGCCAAAGGCATTGCTGTGATGGTGCCGGAGGAGTTTCTTGATGAGGCGCACGTGGTAATCGAATCACAAGAAGCCTATGATGATTTCTGTGATTTTGCCTCGGATAGAAACGATGAAGATGAATTTGCTGACCTTTTTGAAGGTGATGATGAAGATTATTAGTTTCTGGTCAGCGCCGGTCAACCAAGCAACTTCGGAAAAATGGGGGGCACGATTAAAAATGAGTGAACAAGACTTCGAAGAACGCCGAACTGGGCAGGAACGAAGGCAAAGTGTTGTTGACAGACGTCTCGGATTGGGTCGCCGGCGAGGTCCGGGCAGACGCAGATGCGATGAACGCAAGGCCGCTGAGGAGGGTCAAATGACCGACGAACAATTTGAATTTCTTATGGCCATCGACGAGTATAAAAGGAAAAATTCAAGGCCATTTCCAACATGGACGGAAGTACTGGAAGTAATAAAGGCACTTGGCTATCGCAAAGTGGCCGAACCACAGGCGCTTGAGCAGCCTAAAAAAGCGTCGAGGCACCATAACCAATCGTAAATTCTGTCTCTCTAAGCGCAATGAACCGCGTATTACACCTCTTGCCAGCTAAAACAGATAAAATAACATACAGGATAGCGCTCTGCCTCTACAGCGAAAAAAAACTTGATATGCAGAATATCGCTTGTAAACTTGCAGCACCCGAACCATGTTTTTTGAATGTGGGTGGCAATGTCGCAGGTCTGTGCCATGCAGAAAGAACAAAATAAGCTAAACTTAAAACACAAATTCATTATTTCTCTAAGGAGTAAATGAGATGCCGGAATATTCTGTTAGCCCAGAGGGTGAGAAGTTTGCCATTCCCAGCAAGGATGAATACAGTAGCGAATTTAAGCGTATTGAATTGCTGGCAGAAGCGGCGTGCAGTGACGGTAAAGAGATAGTAGTGGTGATGGGTGTCGGCTTTGTCGGAGCTGTCATGGCTGCCATAATAGCGGACACCGTTGATAAGAAAACAGGTAAGCCCAGTAAGTTTGTGATTGGCTGTCAAAGGCCGAGCATTCGAAGTTATTGGAAAATCCCAATGCTTAACCAAGGCGTTGCGCCGGTCAAGGCCGAAGACCCTGAAGTTGAGCCGATGATTGCCCGCTGTGTGCTCGAGAAGAAAACGCTTATCGCGACTTATAACAACGATTGTCTAAAGCTGGCTGATTGCGTGGTCGTTGACGTTCAGTGCGATTATACGAAGCACGACCTTGGCAATATGCGAACCGGCAAGGCTGAAATGGCCGCACTGGAAGCAACAATCAAAACCATCGGCGAAAAGATACCGCCTAAATGCCTGACATTGATTGAGACAACTGTGGCACCGGGGACGACAGAGTTTGTGGCCCTGCCAATTATGAAGAAGGCCTTCGCGGCACGAGGCATAGAAACAGAACCACTGCTTGCACACAGCTTCGAGAGGGTTATGCCCGGCAGGAATTACGTTTCATCGATACGAGATTTTTGGCGGGTCTGTTCCGGCTGTAACGCAGAAGCGCGGGACCGAGTTGAAAAGTTTTTACGGGAAGTGCTCAATACAGAACAATTCCCACTTACCGTTATGGACCGCCCTATCGAATCGGAAACTACCAAAATAGTTGAAAATTCTTTCCGCGCCACTACTCTTGCGTTCCTTGACGAATGGAGTCTTTTTGCAGAGCGAAATGGCGTTGACCTTACCAAAGTTATCAAGGCCATAAAGATGAGACCTACTCACAGTAATATGATATTTCCCGGACCTGGTATCGGCGGTTACTGTCTTCCGAAGGATGGTGGCCTCGGATACTGGGCTTATAAACATATCCTCGGCTTCGGTGACGACATTTTCAAAATCACCCCTATGGCAATTGACATAAACGACACGCGCGGATTGCATGCAGCGGAACTGACCCGAGACGCCCTTCGAAATATGGGACGCCAAATCGCCGGGTCGCACATACTTTTGTGTGGAGCCAGTTATCGTCAGGATGTTGCAGATACCCGTTATAGCGGCTCGGAAATAGTCGTTCGAAAATTAACAGAGATGGGTGCTGATATGCGTGTGCATGACCCTTACCTTGAACACTGGTATGAATTGGAAAAACAGGACACTTATCCTGCGCCGGGTCAC
The DNA here is from genome assembly GCA_964623545.1 of uncultured Pirellulales bacterium. Taxonomy (GTDB): domain Bacteria; phylum Planctomycetota; class Phycisphaerae; order Sedimentisphaerales; family Anaerobacaceae; genus CAZUTR01. Next base: position 5,475 of record CAZUTR010000017.1, read on the forward strand.
TCATGGGCGAGGTTCTTTCGCAATCAGGATGGTTTGGTTAATATCTGTGTCCAGCATGACCTATCCGCTGCGCTGAAAGGTGTCCAGGCGATGATACTGGCTGTACCGCACTCGCCCTACTTAGAGCTCGACCCCGACAAAATAGTAAAATGGGCAGATGCGCCTCTGGCAGTGATTGATTGTTTCGGGATACTGGACGATGAGCGAATTCGAAAGTATTTCGAGTTGGGCTGCGAAGTCAAGGCCTTAGGCCGAGGACACATCCAGCGAATAAAAGAACAAGTGCGAAAAGCAGGCAAATAGAAAACTCAAGAAACTCAGCGAGCCAATCGAAACAAATAATTATGGAAGACATTAAGAACAAGCGAATAGCTGTATTGGCACCGATTGCCTGGCGGACACCTCCGCGGGCATACGGCGCCTGGGAAACGGTTGCAAGTAATATTACTGAGGGACTGGTCGCCCGCGGCTGGAAAAACGTTACACTTTTCGCAACAAAGGAATCCATAACAAAGGCAAAACTCGCAGGTTTTGTTGAACGAGGTTACGAGGAAGACAAAACGCAGATTCCACTGGTCTCCACCTGCTTACATATTTCCAAGGTTATGGAGCGGGCGTACCAGTTCGACCTGATTCATAATAATTTCGATTATTTGCCTCTGACGTATCTGCCGTTTATCAAAACACCGATGCTGACAACCATTCACGGCTTCTCCGACCCGGACATACTAAGGATTTACCATGACCACAAAGATACCTACTATGTTTCGATTAGTGATTCCGACAGGGATAAAGACCTGCCGTATCTCGCTACTGTTTACAACGGCATCGACCTTTCCAATATCACTTATCGCCAAACTGCCGGTGACAAGCTTGTTTTTTTGGGGCGTATACATCTTGACAAGGGACCGCATCTGGCGGTTGAGGTCGCAAAAAAGTGCGGCATAGACCTGATAATAGCAGGGATAATTCAAGACCAGGATTACTTCGATAATTTTTTAAAGCCCTACCTTAATGATTCCACTATCCAGTATATCGGGCCGGTTAATCCTGTTCAGCGTGATGCGCTACTCAAAGAAGCATATACCGTTATTCACCTGAACACTATACCTGAGCGTTTCGGACTTGTGATGGCTGAATCTATGGCTGCAGGCGTGCCTGTGGTTGCGATGGACCTGGGTTCGTGCCGAGAGGTTATTACTGACGGTCAAACCGGCTACCTGGTCAATAATGTAGATGAGGCTGTGGAAGCGGTCGGTAAAATCGGGCGCATCGACCGTAGTAAGTGCAGACAGAGAGTAGAAGAAAACTTCACAATCGACTGCATGGTCTCAAAATACGAAAAAGTATATGAGGAAATTTTTCGACGCGAAGCTCAGAAGAAAAAGCGTAAGTAGCAAGTGCGTAAATAATAAGTTATTTAATTGCCGCTTCTTCTACGATTGAATCAATTTAAATTTCCAATCAGAGATTTCTAATATGTTTGATAATAAGAAAGTCGTGGTTGTGATGCCCGCTTACAATGCGGCTCAAACGCTGCGCCAGACTTATGAAGAGGTTATGGCCCAAGGGATAGTCGATGAGGTTATTATAGTGGATGACGCCAGTGGCGATGATACTGCGGCTATCGCACGAGAACTTTCCAAAACACAAGTACATATTCACCCGAGCAATCAGGGTTATGGTGCTAATCAGAAATCCTGTTATAAATTGGCTCTACAAGCCGATGCTGATATCATTATTATGGTCCACCCTGATTATCAGTACACACCTAAATTAATACCTGCAATGGCCTCACTGATTGGAAATGGTTTGTACCATTGCGTTTTGGGCTCCAGAATCTTGGGCGGCTATGCCTTAAAGGGCGGAATGCCCTGGTGGAAATATATTGCGAATCGTTTTATCACATTAGTAGAAAATATACTGACCGGTGCGAAGCTTTCTGAATATCACACCGGCTACCGGGCTTTTTCGCGGCAACTGTTGGAGAAACTTCCGCTGGAAGTCAATTCAGATAACTTCGTATTTGATAATCAAATGCTGGCTCAGATATTGTGGCTGGATTACCAAATAGCTGAAGTAAGTTGTCCTACACATTACTTCCCCGAGGCGTCTTCGGTTAATTTTCAGCACAGCTTGAAATACGGCTTTGGCTGTCTTCTAACCGCCATACAATACCGTCTTGCGAAAATGAATTTCATTAAATCCCGGATGTTCATTCGCTGATGAAGTATGCAAACAACAAACTGTCCGCCATTTTGATTTGCTTAGTACTTGTCCTGTCAACCGCGGCGGTTTATTTTCAAGTACATTCTCATGAGTTTGTGAGCATTGATGACCAACAGTATGTATCAGAGAATGAACAGGTACTTGCAGGCCTGACATGGAGGGGACTTGTCTGGGCGTTTACAACAAACACAATGGGCAACTGGCATCCGCTGACCTGGTTATCACTGATGCTTGAATGTCATTTTTTTGAAAACAAAGCCAGGGCATGTCATATAACAAATGCACTGTTTCACATTGCTAATTCCCTGCTTTTGTTTTTGGTACTTGTTCGAATGACGGGTAAAGTTTGGCCCAGTGGATTCGTGGCGGTGTTGTTCGCATTGCATCCCTTGCATGTAGAATCAGTAGTCTGGATTTCGGAGCGAAAGGATGTTTTGAGCACCTTCTTCTGGCTGCTGACGATGGGGGCTTATACATACTATGCGAGACGTCCGAGTCTATCAAAATATATGTTAGTAGTAATATTTTTTGTTTTGGGTCTTATGGCCAAGCCGATGCTGGTGACATTACCGTTTGTACTCTTGCTTTTGGACTATTGGCCTTTGGAGCGTCTACGGTTAGGACAATCGCGCAGCGGTGATGGGGAAACGGACGAAAGGGTGAAATTGGAGGACGTGTGGAAGACATCGATTCGTTTATTAGTTGAGAAGGTGCCACTTTTTGTCCTGGTTGCGATTTCATGTATAGTGACATTTCTGGCGCAGCAAAGCGTTGGAGCGATTGGTAATCTTCGTCTGATTGTGAGAACGGCCAATGTAGCCCTATCCTACAACAGGTATATATGGATGATGTTTTGGCCGAGTAAATTGGCGGTGTTTTATCCATACCCCCAACATTTGCCGGAAGTACAGATAATAGTATCGGCAATTTTCCTGCTGTTTGTGTCGATAGTTTCAATTTTGTTAATACGTCGTTGTCCATACTTTATTGTCGGCTGGCTGTGGTATCTTGGCACTTTGGTTCCGGTAATTGGGTTGATAAAGATAGGAGCGCAGGCCCTAGCTGACCGGTACACATATATACCGTTGACAGGTTTGTTCATAATAATTGCGTGGGGTGGGCTTGAACTTACAAAGGCCATGCGCCATCGAAGGTTCGTGTTAGCTTTTGCGGCGATAGCGATAATCTCAGCATTGGCAGTTAGAACGTGGTTTCAAGTTGGTTTTTGGCAAAACAGCGTTAGTCTTTATGAACATGCACTGGCTGTGACAAAGGATAATTATCTGATGCATAAAAGCTTGGCTTCTGAAATACTCATCCAGGGCAAATCTAACGAGGCGATAGAACACTATTTAATAGCCTTACAGATTAATCCGAATTATCACGACGCAATTTCCGATCTGGGAATTGTTCTGACTCAAAAGAATCGAATTAACGAGGCAATTAATCACTACAGGAACTTTCTAAAGCGCAACCTGGACGATTATCTGATTCGTAAACGTCTGGCTGATGCGCTGCGTCATCGGGCAACCACAATGGCTCAAAGTACCCCATGGGCGAGGTCACAGATATCCGATGACCTTAATGAGGCTGCTGAAAACTATAAACAAGCTCTTCAATTCAAACAAGATGACTTCGAAGTCCACTACTACTTAGCAGTAGTGTTGGAAAAACAAGATAATTTTAAAGAGGCAATTAAGCACTACAAGGAATCTCTACGAATCAATTCTAATCAAGACAAAGTCCGCCGGGCGATGGAAAGAGTGTTGATAAAACAGGACAACTTACAAACAAAAACTACTGGTGATTAGTATTTTGCTTTTGGATAAGCTCTTCAGGCAGCTTTCCCTGCTTATACATCTCCAATTCTTTGTGGAGGCGGTTGACGGCCTTGTCATTATTAGCGGCTGGGACCAGACCAATGGCTTTTTGTGTTATAGCCACCGCCCGGTCGAACTGACCTGTCACAGCGTAAGCCGCCGCGAGAGTGTCAAGTATCATAGGGTTGCGATATCTTGTTAATTTAGCTGCTCGTTCGGCAAGCAGAACAGCCTCGGTAGCGTTTCGCAGCTCAGCAGTAGGATGCAAAAGCAAAATCTGAGCCAACGCATTGAGCGATGACAAGTAAGCCGGGTCAAGCTGCAGGACCTTACGATAGTGACTTACTGCCTCGTTAAATTCGCCTTTGGCTTGAAGTGCAAAAGCTAAATTGTGGCGTGCCTTGACATAGTCAGGCATAAGTTCCAGCGCCTGACGAAATTGAATAATAGCCATATCAAGTTTGTTTTGTTTTACCAGCACAAGACCTAAATTGTTGTGTGCCTGAGGATAACTGTGATTGATTTGCAATGCCTTGCGAATGTTATTGTCGGCTTGTTCAAGATGACCCTGCTGGCTGAGTATGCCTCCAATATTATTATATGCCTGGAAATAATCAGATTTGTACTGTAGGGCCTGACGATAACACTCTAATGCCAGATCAATTTCTTGTTCGGTCTGCATCACAACGCCCAAATTGTAAAGCACAGTAGGATTTTTTCTTGTAACAACAAAAGCGCGTTCGAACAAAGTAAAATTACTCTTCCAGTACTGGACCTGCTTTCGAGTACAGACGATTAGCAGAGCAATGATTATACCGGCTGATATTGGCAGTACGATTTTCAAAAATCTCCACCTTCCGGCAAGCTCAACTGCGCCCCAGGTGACTATAATGAAAAAGCCGATTGACGGCAGATAAGTATAGCGGTCAGCCATGCCCTGCGCACCAATCTGCACCAGACCAATGACTGGTACGAGAGCTCCAAGATACCACAGCCAGCCGAGGAGCAAATATGGCTTATGCCGACCAAGGCGAATCACTATTATAGTTACGAGTACGACTATTCCCAGCGACCCTAATGCGTGCCATAGCTCAAACTCTCCGCCCGGATGCGGATACATAACCGCTAAATAGCTTGGATATATCACTTTACTTATGTAAGTTGTATAGGAAATCAAAGCATTAGCCATACGAACATTAAAGGGCAGATGCTCCAACATACCCATAGCTCCACGCTCCTGCTGCGCAACAAAGGCGATGATACTTGAGATTATCACAAGGATTAATAAAGGCAGCTTTTCCATCAATAGAAACCAGGTGGATGCTTTTTCATACCGACCGTCCGCAGCGGCTGACTGGCTGAAGGAACTCGTGATATCCGGCTGTAGTTTTTCAAAACGTGCTAACGGCCAATAGTCCAGCAATAGCAGAACAAACGGTAAAGTTACTATCATTGGTTTTGCCAGCAGTCCCAAGACAAATACGATAAGCATCGGCAGGTATCTTCCGGTGCCTGGTTTTCGAGCATATCGAATGTAAGCAGCTATGGTTAGCATCCAGAAAAAACCGCATAAAAGGTCCTTGCGTTCAGCCGCCCAAGCTACAGATTCTACATGCACCGGATGAAGAGCAAAAGCCGCAGCTACAAATGCACTTCGCCAAAGGGCACCGGTCATACTTTTGAGAATGCAAAACAGCAACAAGGTGTTTACTATATGAAATCCTAAATTGGTCAAATGATGCAAGAAAGGATTGAGGCCAAAAAGCTCACAGTCCAGCATGTGAGACAACAAGGTCACCGGATGCCAGTTGCCGGCGTATGTTGTTGTAAATGCCCAGCGGATAGAGTCGACAGTCAATCCGGCAGTAACTTCAGGATTCTGGGTTATATATAGAATGTCATCGTAAACAAAACCGTTGTGCCGAATCGGCTCAAAGGCGATTATAGTAGTCAAAACAAGTGCAGTGCATATCACAAGTGTATGTAGTATTTGGCCCTGCCGACTGCTCTGCTGACAGGAAATTCTTTCTCTGTTCTTCTCAGACTGTTGGCTCAAAATATTCTACTCCAACTGGTTAGTTTGCCTTTGCATTTTGCTCGTGTTATCTATGTTATCGGTAATATACGCTTTAGCACAACAATCTGATTAGGGCCAATTTGGACAGTGGAAATTGCGAACAACTTGTTGTCGTTCATCTGTGACAAGATATATTTCTCGCCACATAAACCTCTTTTTTGTTTAGCTCTAAAGTCGCTGCCGGACTTCATTTAATACAAGCTGTTCCGCATCTTGTATAGGCCCGGGTAGATACGCACCTGCCGCCGTTTTATGTCCTCCGCCGCCAAACTTAACAGCGATTTGGCAAACATCAACGGCCCCCCTGCTTCGCAGCGAGCATCGAATCTTGCCATCTGCTAACTCAACAAATAAAGCTGCCACTTCAATCGTACCTATCCGCTGACACTCATCAATAAAGTTCTCAGTATCTTCCATTGACGCACCTGTCTTCTCGAAATCCTGCTGCGACAGATGTTGTGTCGCATACCGACCATCGAGGTGCAACTGAAGCGTATTGAGCATAATTGCCATCAGAGCCAGCCTTTGCTTAGTAAAATTTTGATAAATCTTTCGGTGGATTTCTGTTGGTTCTGCGCCGGCCTCACTTAAATCGCCGCAACACCGATAAACCCGGCTGTCGGTATTGCGGAAGTGAAACCAGCCGGTGTCAGTCGCTATGCCTGTAAATAATGCTTCAGCTATTTTTTCAGTTATCTCCCACTCGGCATATTTAAACAAATCAAAGACAATCAAACACGAGGCCGCGGCAGTACGGTCGAGCAACTGGATATCACCGAGATTGTCACTACTTTGGTGGTGGTCTATGACTAATACAGGTATATCAGTCTGCTGCAGATACTGGTCGAATTTCGGCAACTGGCTGATACTGTTCGTGTCTATAATCACTATCAAATCAAACTCACCGAATTGCCCTTTTTTTAGCTCTTCAAAAGTAACATTTTTGCCCAGCACAGCAGGATTTTCAGTAAAAAGAAACTCATACCATTTGGGAACCGGCGACAGTATTAAAGTGTTGGTCTTTTTGCCCAGAACGCTTAACGCATCTGATATTGCTACGATGCCGCCGCAGGCATCACCGTCCGGCTTCGTATGCGTCGTTATTAAAATACTGCTCGAAGAATTAATTAAATCAATCGCCTTTTGAAAATCACTTGTATTTATCATCTCGTTCCCTTACTCAGGTTTCACAAATTTATTATAAGTCAACAAGCATTGCCTTTGCCACCTGCTCTTGTTTCTCTTTGCCCAGTATAAGCTCGACAAGCTTTAAGGAAAACTCCAAAGCAGTTCCCGGCCCCTGGCTCGTTACACAATTGCCATCTACAACAACATTCGAATCCTCGCAGATTTTCAATTTTGACGCCATAGACGGATAGCAGGTCGCCTTTTTATTCTCCAGCAGGCCGTGGCGCTTCAGAACTACTGCGGGCGAGGCACAGATTGCAGCGTAAAATCCACCCGACTCGGCTTGCTCTTTTAACATCTGCGTCAGTTCCTTGCTGTCCCTCAGGTGCTCTGCCCCAGGCATACCACCCGGCAGAACAATCAGGTCATACTGTTTACCCATACAATCTGAAATAACCGCATCAGCCACTAACTTTACCTCCCTGCTGGCGGTAACCTGTTTTTCTCCAACCGACGCTACCGTCACATCCGCCTCGGCCCTTCTCAGAACATCGATGATTGTTATCGCCTCCAATTCCTCAATTCCATCTGCTATCGCAACTAATACTTTCTTGGCCATCATCAACTCCATTCTACCTACTTAGTATCTGCTTTGCTTTTTTGCAATCTTTTGCGATTTGCTTTGCCAGTTCATCGGCGGTTTTGAATTTATGCTGGCTGCGAATGTGCCGGGCAAAATCCATGGCCATCCAGCCCGCTGTTGAGTCACTAAAGTTTTCCTTCAATATATGGGCTTCTATTAAAAGCGGATGCTCATCACCGAAGGTCTTGGCCTGGCCGATACTGAAAACAGCAGGTATATTATCACTATCTTGGCAGGCATTTTTGAAGTCTTCTTCAAGCTGTACAAAACCGGCGTAGACACCTTCGGCCGGGATGACCTGGTTCGGCTTTTGCATATTCAGTGTCGGATAGCCAAGCTGTTTTCCTCTTCCTCTGCCCGGAATAATCTTTCCAATAAGCCGATAGGACCTTGCTAAAACAGAATTAGCATCAGTAATATGACCGCTCTCAAGCATATAGCGAATTATCGTACTCGAAGCACGAACCGTCTGGCCGGTCGAAAGTTCAATCCCTTTAGCTTCAACAACTGTTACCTCAAAGCCCTTTTCCGCTCCCAGTTTTTGGAGTGTTTGTATATTACCTGCCCGGCCGACGCCGAAATTAAAGTTCTCACCCTCAACAACCACACCGGGCTGAATATTTTTAACTAAAAACCGCTCCACAAAATCATCAGAAGAGAGATTAAGTAACTCCGTTGTGTTTTTTAAGACAATCAGGCAATCTATATTTAATTTTTCCAGCAGGTGGATTTTGAGTTCCAACGGTGTCAGCATCCCCGGCGCTTTTTCCGGATGCAGAATCGCTACCGGGTGCGGCTCGAAGGTCATCGCTACCAATTCAACGTTCTTTTGTGTCGCAGTTTGTCTGGCAGTATTTAGAATCTGCTGATGACCGATATGAACACCGTCGAAATTGCCAATCGTCAGGACACATCCACGGCTGACTTTCTTAATATCAGATATCGACTCTATAATCTTCATTTTGCTACCATGGTTAAATAGTAACTTGTTAAATGGTGAGTGGTTAATTAGTGAGTAAAGAAAATTAACCAATTAACCATTTAATTAATAACCAATCAAATAATGTACTCCCTTAAGCTAAAATCTGCAACGGCTTTTTGATTTGCTTAGTGATTGGTTTGATAGTGAGTGGTTGATTAGTTATATAGGAAAGTACGCATACAGTATAGTCTTGAGCAAACTAAAGCCCTTGTCTGCCCAATGGTAATAGTCAGTGTTGGAATACAGTTTTAGTCCGCCTATGGCGGAGTAAATAATAAATTACTGAATGCCTTCCAGCCAGTTGTCGCAAAACTCCCGCAAATCATCCCAATCAACATTCCCATCGCAATTAAGGTCGGCTCCGCTGCAATAGCCGCAGTCGGTCTCCAGCCACCACAATGTAAATTCAGCATAATCAGCGAAGTCAACATAGCCGTCCTTATGCAGGTCTGCAGGGCATGATAAATATTCATGTAGCCACTCTAAAGCGGGCCGTTCAGTACCATCATATCTTATCAGATACGCATCCTGTCTCCATATCATACCTTGTATATATCCCCATAATGTGATTCCGCTAACGGCTGGATGCTCCCAAATCACCGGAAATTGCTCTTGGTATATCTCCAACTGGTCATCATCATCGGCGATGTCTACATCGTACTCTGTTATATAAATAGGCAATCCTGTCGCAGCTAATTGATCTAACTTGTAGGATATCGTACTTGCACTTGTATCTTCCAGAAAATGAGCCTGCACAGCGATACCATCTATTAAACCTCTGTCCTGTAATAGCTCTATTATGTACAGATACTCCGACATTGAAACCCACCCATTTAGAACCCCATATTCATTTATGTGTAATTCCGCATTGGGATTATATTGTCTTGCTTTCTCAAAGCACCAAATAACCCAGTCCCATCCGGTGGCACCGTCACCACCTAATGCCTCCTTATAGGGGGGAGGCGCGTGTGCGGGTGTAGGTTCATTAACAACATCAATAAAATCAGTATCAGGATATCTTTCTCCGAAGAGCCGTATCCATTCTTCTACTTCTTCTCTCTGCTCACTTTGTGAAAGAGAAGTTATCCATGAGGGTTGCTGTTGTCCCCAAACAAAATTATGCTGCCTGAAGGGAAAGCCCCTGCTTTTTGCATAATTATATATCCGGTCTAAACTACCCCATCGCATGCTGTCTCGTGTGGACTCAACCGAACCCCATTTCCCTGAATTCTCTGGTGTTACCTGATTCCAATAATCATCAAAATTAGAAGGAATGTTATAACCATTTGCTATTATGTTACCGAAAAACTTGCAATAACGGTCTGCTAAAGGGGCCGACCGCGATTGAAATGGCAACAAAATGAGAAATATTACAGAAATTATAGTTAGAGATTTTTTCGACCTGTGCATCTTTTTACCGCCCCTCTTTTCAATCAACAAACAATACTTAAATTCCGAGTTACAACAACCGTAAGCCTTCGTTAAAAACGGTTATTCCGCTATTATTATATATTATACCATTTCCCGTCTTTCCTATCAAGGGATTGTCTCTGGCGATGCCATATCTTTTTCGACTTTCAGCTATAAGAATCGAGGATTAAGGCAGTTAAGGCGCCATCGCATATATCATTGCTCGGAACCATTAAAAATTTCACTTATTTTGGTCAAAAATCGGCTATCAAAAAAATGAAAAAGTCCCAAAAACCATGAAAATACTTGCAACTTAGTTGCATTTAGATAAAATTCGGCCTATTGGGTATATTGTCAGGTTTCTACCCAAGAAAGGAGTTTTGGCAAAATGTCAATTAAGGATACAGCCAAACATATCCTAGCAGAATTAAAAGGACATGCGCCGTTTACACTTTTCGGGGCGTTGTTGGGTATTTTATTTATGCTACTGTTCAGGAATGTAAGCGGCGCGGCACGGCACACTTTGTTCTATGTTTTTCATCCCGCCCATGTTGTACTAAGCGCCATGGTTACCACATCAATGTTCAAAATTCATTCCGTCAGGAAACGCATAATTTTGATTGTGGTCGTGGGCTATATCGGCTCAGTCGGAATAGCCACGCTGAGCGACATTATCATACCTCATATCGGAATGCATCTGTTGGGACTGGATATACCTTCGCATGTACATCTGCACCACGAAGAAGCCGAATCAATACACGAAGCAGAGAGCGTGGATGAGCATCAAGGACACAAAATTCATCTTGGTTTCATAGAGGAATGGTATATTGTTAATCCCGCAGCATTTTTGGGAATTCTTATCGCGTTTTATCTGCCGAGGACGAAATTTCCACACGCCGGACATATTTTGATAAGCACGTGGGCCTCATCATCTTATCTATTGATGAATATTGAATCCGAAATGACAATTGCGGCAGCCCTTGTGATTTTCGTAACTTTGTTTATAGCTGTCTGGGTGCCGTGCTGTATCAGTGATATTGTTTTCCCGCTGCTGTTCGTCAAATCAGATGTTGAGTTAGCTGAGCCCTGCCCGGTACACGGCCGGCACAGCCATCCTCATACACATAAAAAACCTGAAGGTTCGCAATGAGATTGTTCGCTACGAAAAAAGTTGACAGTTTACTCCAATCTGCAAAGCTTCGTAAAACCGGGCAGAGAAAGGCCGTTTTGACCGCCCTTCTCAGAGCCCACAAACCACAAACAACAGAACAAATTCATTTAAAACTTGGCAAAGGTGGGCCGAACAAGGTTACAGTTTATCGAATACTCGAAAGCTTTGTCGAGACAGGGCTTGTTCACAAGGCCTTCCTCAGGCAAAGAACATGGTATTTCGAATTGGCTGACAACTGCACCGAAAGCCAATGCCATCCGCACTTCACCTGTACGGACTGCGGCCAGACACATTGTCTTTTTGATATGTCACTACCTATGGCAAAGAGTCCGCATAAAGGTTTTGTTATCAATCACCAGCGAGTACAGCTCGAAGGCCTATGCCCACATTGCAGTTCGAGCCGATAGACAAGTTGATGTTTCAGCTTTACGGTGCATATTTCAATTTAAAAGACGCAATTTTCTTCAAACTACATCATAGACAAATAACGTTTTCATAACTAAAATGCCCTAATGCAGGTTTATCCTTTAAAATTCAGACCGATTTTCAAGCAGCGTATATGGGGCGGACAGAAGCTGCGAGAGGTGTTCGGCAAGGATATTCAACCATTCGAGAAAATCGGCGAAAGCTGGGAGCTGGCGGATTTGCCGGACGATAAATCCGTAATAATAAACGGTGAATTGACCGGCCAGACTCTCAATTCCGCCGTCGAAAAATATCCTAAACAAATAACAGGCGACGAAAACTTTTCAGGGCCTTTCGGCTTATTGATTAAATTTCTTGATGCTGAGGATATTTTGAGTGTGCAGGTCCATCCTGATGCAGAGACTTGTCAGCTATTGGGCGAGGGAGAGCCCAAAACTGAGTGCTGGTATATCATATCCGCCACAGATGAGGCATTTATTTACAAAGGACTGAAAAAAGGCGTCGGTAAAGAAGCCTTTGCAGAGGCGATAAAAAACGGCACCGTAGCCGATATGCTCGCAAAGATACCCGTCAAAGCAGGTGAGTGTCATTTCCTGCCAGCCGGCACAGCACACAGTATCGGGGCAGGTCTTTTGATAGCTGAGATTCAAACGCCATCAGATACC
>CAZUTR010000018.1:0-17934 GCA_964623545.1 uncultured Pirellulales bacterium
TCGTAGATGACCAAGGCATTGACTGTATTATTCGAGTTAACGACAAAAAATATATTGATGTCCAAATCAAAGCCCGCTCAAAAAACGCAAAACAATGGAATTTCTTTGCAGCAATGAACTTCAAACCGAGGAATAATTTATTCTTTATTTTCTATACCGAGATGAACGACACATATTGGATAATTCCATCCAAAGAGCTTGTCAAAATCTGTCATCAAAACGTATCAGGGAAGCATACAGGTAAGCGCCACCTTACCTTGCCAAAGCAAGCGACTAACAAGAAAGCTTTAAGGTTTGAAAAATATAAAAATGAAAACGGTTTTAACTTATTAAAATCATTTTAGTGAGGCTGTAATTGAGTAAAAGAAAAATCGATCCGCAGCTTACCGGCATGGCCGGTGAATTTCTTACTGTCGGAAAACTATTCAAGAGAGGGTATCAAGCCTCGGTCACTTTTGGGAATGCAAAAGCTGTTGACGTTCTCGTTTACAATCCTTCATCCGGTAAATCCTTCAATGTTCAGGTTAAAACTCTCCGTAGAAAAAATTGCTTTCCCATGCGGAAAGAAACCATTGATCCCAGACATATATATGTGTTTGTTTTGTTACATGATTTTGAAAAAGAAGAAGAGTTTTTCATAGTCAAAGGAAGTGAAATCCTAAACAACGTAGACAACTTTTTTGGTTCATCATATCGAAAAGAAAGTGGGCCGAGTTCTATGCCAGCAGTAAATTATGGTCCACTGAAACAATACAAGAACAATTGGGAATTATTTGAAAAATAGATTACCCCAGCCGCGAGCAGCAGGGCTAATCGACTTGGAAACTGTCAAGATTTTGTCAGGAGAAGCAATTGAAGAGAAAAGGTTTTCTATTCATATCATTCGGTCTGCTGGTGCTTTTTTTCGCGTACCAGATAATCGGCTATTTAGTATTCCTAATAAAAGACCCATCCAATGCCATCATTCATAACAACTGGATGGGCCTGGTAATATTCAGCGTTTACTTTGCTGTAACGTATTTACTTGTTTTCGTCAAAGGCTGGGGAAAAACACCACCTGCTGAAGAGACCTGGCCGCCTGCAAGATGCTACGGGCTACTGCTTTGGATGTTATTGACAGTTTTGCCTTCCTATCCACTATGCGGTCCTCAATATGTACGGGTTCATATGACCGTGTGCATTGCTGTTGACATTCTTTTTTTAGTAAGAATGATTATAGGCAGAATCAGAAACGAGAAAGGGTGGATTTGGCAAACATACGCTGTGGCCTACGTATGGCTGGAGCTTCTCCTCCCAGGTCTGGCCACAGAATTATTGTTTTAGCAGACCTTGACCCACAGAGGAACTGGGGGCTAAATCTTTCGCCGCGATAGCGGCGACGGGGGAAAATAACCCTCGGCATTGCCGAGGGCTAACAAACCCCGGACACAGGTCCCGGGACTAATCGATTTGGAAGCGACGTGATGCGTCGCGTTTTTTTTATGCCCCTGCCGCGAGCAGCAGGGCTAATCAAATCAAAACTGAGTTATTTTTGTGCAGAATTTTGATTGAATAAGGCGATTAAAGGGGTATTATAGGATATTAGAAGACGGACGTCATAGGGCGAGGGATGATGGACGATAGATGATAGACGAGAATATCGAATATCGAACAAGGAATTTTGAATGTAGAAGTGGATGAAGGAGGGGTTTTAATAAGGGATTGAAGAGACGTTGAGAAAAGGACTTTTTTATATCGCCTTGTTGTGTTTGTTTTTCCTGAGTGTCTCGGTTACTATCGGAGACGACGGGAAGTTTGTCAGTGACGGCAGCAGGGCAGTGCCGGTCCATCTTATCCCCCTATACGATGAAGATAATCCAGAGCTTGGCAAGGAAAGTCAGCAAATCCTCGCAGATGATGAACTGTTTCTGCCGTTTTCAACACGCAAGACCTGCACTGAATGTCACACCAGCGAACACAATTACGATATGATAAGTACCGGCTGGCACTTTAACGCAATCGACCCGAATGTTGCACCGGGTCGGCTGGGTCAGCCGTGGATTCTTGTTGATACAAGTACTGCTACGCAGATACCGCTTTCTTACCGTCGGTGGCCGGGGACGTTCAGGCCTGATGAGCTTGGCATCACGCCATTGAAGTTCGTTCAGCTTTTCGGCAGGCAGATGCCCGGCGGAGGACCCGGGGAAATACTCGATAAATCCAACGACCCTGATGAGGTATTGCGCAGCGGAGTTACGGGCAAGCTGGAAATAAATTGTCTTAGCTGTCATAGCGCGCATCCGGGATACGACCAGGCAGAGTACGCTTTACAGATAGCACGACAGAACTTCCGCTGGGCGGCGACCGCAGCGTGCGAATTTGCTTCGGTCAGCGGCTCGACGGCAGGGCTGTCTGATATGTATGACTATACAATGCCGGAGATGCTCGACGACCCGGATGTTAGGCCGCCGACTGTTACATATCGCAAAGAGGCATTCGATGATAAGAACCAAGTGCTGTTCGACATTGTCAGAGATGTTCCGAAAGAAAGTTGCTATTTCTGTCATTCGAATTACGATGTGAGCGGTGACAAGACTCAAAAGTGGATGGCTGACGAAGATGTGCATATCAAAGCGGGGCTGACATGTGTCGATTGTCACCGTAACGGCCTGGACCACAATATCACCCGCGGTTACGAAGGTGAAGATGTCGCATCTTATAATCCGTTGGCAGCGGTTTCAACCTGCAAAGGATGCCATTATGGAAGTGAAGGAGCTACAGAGCCACTCGAAGGTCGGTTCGGCGCACCTTATCCCGAACATTTAGGTATTCCACCGATACATTTCGATAAACTTTCCTGCACAGCCTGTCATTCAGGCCCATGGCCGGGCTACTCTACTTATAGAACCAAAACCTCACGGGCGCATGCTCTTGGAACTCACAATGTAAATAAATCTCCAGAGGCGCTGCCGCATATAATATATCCCGTATTCGCCAAACAGGCGGGCATTGGTATTGGATATGTGGGAAATCTGTTTTTAATGTCCAGCGGGAAAATTGCACCTCATAAGCTGATATGGCCTGCTTATTGGGCGACTATGAAGGATGAGAAACTTGTGCCGTTGCCAGTTGATTCGGTAAAGGAATTTTTCACTGTCGAAGTAAATTCGGGCGACTGGCCTGAGCTAACGGAGCAGCAGATTATACAAGCCCTTATTGTCGCAGCTTCTCTGGGTATAGATGACGCTGTTTATGTTTGCGGAGGCAAAGTTTACTATATTAATGATAAAGGTGAACTCGATAAGCGGGAACATCCGGGCGCTGGGCCGTATCTTTGGCCGATTGCGCACGATGTCAGGCCGGCAGAGCAATCGCTGGGTGCACAAAGATGTGAGGATTGTCACTCAATGGATTCGGCGTTCTTCTTCGGAGCTGTTGAGGTCGATTCGCCCATCGTGTCCGAACCGAACACGTACAGAAATATGATTCGTTTTGAAGGTTTGCCCAATTTTTATACAAAGGCATTTGCCTTCTCATTCGTATTTCGTCCGTGGTTAAAGGGAGTAACGCTGGTCTGCTGTACTGTTTTGTCTTTGGTCCTGTTACTATATGGATTGAAGGCACTTTATTGCATAACGAAAATAATGGTTGGAAAAGACTAAAAAATAATCGAAAATTCACAAATATGTTTCGCGCTATTGCCATAGCTGGTTTTGTTATTACTTTCGTGTGTATTATTATCCACTATTTTATACACAGGCCCAAATTTGATAATTTGTTCGGTGCAGACCGCAAGCGGCGCTGGCTCGATTGGTTGAGATTGCTTGTGTATCCGTTTACACTTTTATTTATCGAACAAAAGCACGGGATAATCGGTGTAGTGCGAAAGCTTATCTTTCTTCTCGGTCTGATTTGTTTTTTGATTTTGCTGATTACCGGCTTCGTTCCCATGTTATTCTTTGGTGAAATGATATCGGGGTACTGGTTGATGCTGCACGCCACGTTCGCAGGTGTCTTCATAGTTTGCGTAACTGTTCTTGCTGTTATGTGGGCGCACAATTGTGTATTCGATAAAAACTACTTACCGCGGCTGAATCGTCTGCTTCGGAGACAACCAAAAAGCGAGGCAACTGCTGAAAAGTTCGAATTGAAATTAAAAATATCTTTCTGGATGATTATATTTTTAACTTTGCCTACAGCTTTATCTATTATTCTGAGTATGTTTACATTTTTTGGAACTTACGGCCAGGAGCTGCTCATAGAGCTGCACCGGTATTGTGCATTGGTTCTGGCATTATTTATTATTGTCCATATTTATCTTCTGATTGTAACTGAAATGAGGAAAACTCTCTCTTAAGTAATATTGTTTTATCATAAAAAAAATACACGGAAATATCTTTAAAATGTTTTTTATTTAGGAGAACGAATTATGAGTAATGGATTACTGCCAAGTTATTTGAGTATGGCCAAGCCAAATCCGCCTGATAAGCGCGCACCGTGGTACTCGAGCACAGCCCCAGCCTACGCGGGAATCTTCCTCTGGGTCGTCTTCTATATGGAGATTGCCAAAGGGACGCTATCGCAGGCGGGGCTGGGATTGAGCTTATTGGCTCTGGTTGTAGCCGCGCTGATTTGTCACTTCCTCTTTTATCTTGTTCCCGGGATGTACGGGATGAAAACGGGCTATCCTCTTTATGTCATCGGCTCATCCACCTACGGCACTCTCGGCGGATTTATTGTGCCCGGCTTATTGATGGGTCTTCTACAATTCGGCTGGCTTGCGGTAAACATCGCCGTCTCAACCAACTTCATTCTCCAAGCAGCGGGCAAACCACCAGCCGTTGACGCAACCGGACAATTCCACGCAAGTATGCCTTTTACAATCATCGGTATCATCTGGGCCATACTTGCGATATTCGTCGCCCTGAAAGGAATTCAATATCTCGGAAAAGTCTCCACCTTCCTGCCAATAGTGCCGCTGGTAATGATATTAATCGTATTCCTCACTAATGTGGGCAGCGCGGGCAATTTTAAACCGGACGCAGACGCAAAACCTCTTGTCGGCTTTTTAGCAATGATAACGATTGTAGTCGGGTTTTTCGCAACGGCCGGCGCCGCCGGTGTGGATTTCGGGATGGGAAACAGGAATAAAAAAGATGTTCAGCTCGGAGGACTTGTCGGCATCGCACTTGCAGCTATTATCGCAGGTGGATTGCCTCTGGTCGCAATAGCAGGAGCCCACGGTGCCCACCCGGAGATGAAAAGTTTTATCTTCGATGCCGTGATTCGTGCACAGGGCGGCTTTTTGGCAAAATCGATGTTCATTTTGTTTGCTATTGCGAGTTTCGCACCGGCTTGTTTCAGCACATTCATCGCCGCCAACAGCATCGGAACGATGTTCCCCAAAGTCAACAAAACGATAATGGTTTCAATAGGCGCAGCGGTTGCTATTGTCCTCGCGGTAACGGGCAAGGCGCTGAATCTCATTGGGTTGTTTTCAATTATCGGCGCTTCTTTCGGTCCGGTCTGCGGCTCAATGGTCGCCGATTATCTGCTTAGCGGGTGTAAGTGGTCAGGACCACGAAAGGGTATCAACCTTGCCGGCTATACCGCCTGGGCGGTCGGCTTCGCAGTCGCTATTCTGCCTATGATAAAACCTGAAGAATTCAGCTACATCAAACCGGCACCGGTTATCGCTTTCGTGATTGGTTTTATGCTTTATATTATCTTAGCAACAGTTGGGCTGCAACCTCCGACTGTCAAATTGACAGCTGCGTCAAGCGAGCCGGAAGTTAAAGCCGATGAGACCGGCCAGCAATAGGTTCTGTTAAAATCGTCACCTTAATTTTTCAGTTGGCTTAGATGTTAATTAAGTAAAGTAAGGGGACTCGGGTTCCTGCCGAGTCCCCATTCACTATATCAATGGTCAGGATAACGAGGGGAAATGTAATCCTATCAGCGGATTTGAAGCCACAGTCCGTTTTATGTGCATGAAGGTAAGTTAAATGTTGCCGGGATTCAGTGATTCTGGTATGATTTCGCCGAGTTACCTGTTGTTAAGCTCGAAATATTCAAAAAATCATAAAAATAGTGAAATAAGAAACGAATGAAAAGTCAGAGTTTTATATTGCGCGCTCAGTCAACATTGCCTTGACGGTATACAATCAGGAATGATAAACAAGACTCAGGTTACTCGCACGAAAGGAAAAATCAATGACCGACGAACAGTGGAAAATATTGATAAGGGTAATAAACGGAGAGGTCATCGAGCCGCTGCCGGTTGGTTTTATAATCGATAGTCCATGGCTGCCGGGCTGGGCGGGAATTACTTCGCTCGATTATTTTACCAATGAGCAATTCTGGTTCGACGCCAACCTCAAAGCAATCGAACAATTTAGCGATGTAATGTTCCTTCCGGGTTTTTGGTCTGAGTTCGGGATGTGTACAGAGCCATCCGCCTTCGGCGCAAAATGCTCCTGGCAGGACAATGAACATCCCTTTGCTCACAAGATAATCAGCGATATTTCGCAAGTTGATTCGGTCAGCAAATCCAATGTATCAAAAGACGGGCTGCTGCCGTTTGTCATTAAGCGTCTTGAGCATTACAGAAGCAAAATTGAGGAAGAAGGTCACTCTATAAAGTTTGCGGTAGCTCGCGGGCCGTTGAACATCTGTTCTTTTCTTATGGGCACCACCGAGTTTCTTATGGCCATTCGCACCGACCCGGAACCGGCTGCCAAGCTGCTTCAATGCGTTACGGATTTTACCGTTGATTGGCTTAGACTGCAGGTGGAAAAATTCCCGTCCATAGACGGTGTCTTAATCTTAGACGACATAGTCGGTTTTCTGGGCGATGATGACTTTACTCAATGTGCAAAACCGTATCTAAAACAGATTTTCAGCTCTCTTGACGTTAAGGTGAAATTTTTTCATAATGATGCGGCAGGACTGGTTTGTGCGCCACACCTGGCTGATATAGGCATAAATCTATTTAATTTCAGTTATGAACACAGTTTAGAGCAGATGAAGGAACTTACAAAGAACAAGGTCACACTGCTCGGCAACATACCACCTCGCGATGTTCTTTCCGCGGGTACAGCCGAGCAGGTCGCCAGCAGTGTCAGGGAAACGTTCGGCTCTATCAAAGATAAAACCCGAATCATAGCATCGTGCGGCGGAGGGATGCCGCCGGATGTTTCGACGGAAAATATAGAAGCGTTTATCTCGGCAATAAATAATTTATGAAAGGAAGTTACTAAATGGCACTTTTATTAGGTTATGATGTAGGAAGCTCGTCAGTAAAAGCAACATTACTCGAAGCGGAAACCGGGAAAGTTGTAGCCAGCGCGACCTCTCCTGACAAAGAGCTGGAGATTATCGCCGAAAAGCCGGGCTGGGCGGAGCAGCACCCTAAGACGTGGTGGGAAAATGTCGTATCGGCCACCCAAAAGATAAAAAAGGATGCACAATTCGATATATCAGATGTCAAGGCAATCGGCATTTCCTACCAGATGCACGGACTGGTGACGGTTGATAAAAATTATGAAGTGCTGCGACCATCGATTATCTGGTGCGACAGCAGGGCGGTCGAGATTGGAAAAAAGGCTGCTAAGGACATCGGTGAGGAAAAGTGTCTTAAGAACCTGCTCAACTCGCCCGGAAATTTCACTGCTTCGAAACTCAGGTGGGTTATGGAAAATGAGCCAGATATCTATTCCAAAATCTTCAAGATTATGCTGCCGGGTGATTTTGTCGCGATGAAAATGACCGGTGAGATAAAAACCACGGCATCGGGGCTGTCGGAAGGAATAATGTGGAACTATCAAAAGCAGGGCCTTGCCAAATTAGTGCTGGATTATTATGGAATCTCCGAAGAGCTGGTAGCAGATGTTGTTCCAACTTTCTCAGTACAGGGTGAACTGACTAAAACGGCAGCAGATGAACTGGGCTTAAAGGCGGGGACGGTAGTATCCTACCGGGCGGGGGACCAGCCGAATAATGCTTTTTCCCTAAATGTTCTGAATCCCGGTGAAGTGGCGGCCACAGCAGGAACATCAGGGGTCGTTTATGCAATAACCGATAAGGCAAATTACGACAGCAAATCAAGGGTCAATACCTTTGTTCATGTTAATCACAAAACTGATAAATCGCGATATGGAGTCTTATTGTGTCTTAACGGTACCGGAATTCTCAACAGCTGGCTGAAACACAATACGGCCGAAGCACTCGAATATAAACAAATAGATGAGCTGGCGGAAAAGGCACCAGTTGGATGTGAAGGGCTACTCATATATCCTTACGGAAACGGCGCTGAAAGGACTCTGGAGAATAAAAATATCGGTGCATCCGTCCACGGCCTGAATTTCAATACTCATAACAGGGCACATCTGCTTCGAGCGGCACAGGAAGGGATTGTATTTGCATTAAATTATGGTCTTGATATAATGCGAAAGATGAAAATGGAGCTGAAGACCGTCAGGGCCGGCTACGCTAATATGTTTTTGAGCCCACTATTCGCTGAGGTCTTCGCGACGGTAACGAATACGAAAGTTGAGCTATATAATACCGACGGCTCACAAGGTGCAGCAAGGGGCGCAGGGCTCGGCGCCGGTGTTTACAAAGCGGCCAATGAGGCATTTGTCGGATTGGAACCAATTAAGGCAATCGAACCAAATGGAAAAATAAAATCGGAATACGACCATGTTTATCAAAACTGGGAAAACGTATTGAATGAACAATTAATGAATACTATAAATTAGCAAATTGAAAGGGTATAGACAAAATGGCAGAAAAATCATTACACAGTATATGCAGATGGACATTTAATCCGGGCAAGGGCGGTTTCGTGCCCGGTGATGTAAGACCTGCGTGGGACGGCGAAAATTTTACAACCGTAGATATGATTAAGCTCGTAAAAGATAAAATTGCACCGAGGCTACCTGATAACGTCGAGCTGGGAATAGAGATGCACTACGATATGGAGGTCGATGAAAAAAGCGCGCCCGCAGTGGCGGATGCATTGGTCGATACCGGTCTTTATCTGGCTATGATAACACCAGGCGCCCATGGTCATTATGCCTACGGCGGGATAGCATCTTTAGACCCGAAAGAAAGAAAAAGCGCTGAAGATTTCGGTGTCAGAACCGTCGATGTTGCATACGGTCCATTGAAAAAGGCGTGGCATCCGGATGCGGCAAAGGCACCGGCATTTGTCATCTGGAACGGCTCTTTCGGTTACGACCTGGCCAGCAGCGCTATAAAGCAGATGTATCAGAATCTGAAAGAAAGTATAGCAAACCTGTGCAAGTACGAAGAGAAAAAAGGCGGAGAACTGTCTTTCTGCTTCGAGCCGAAACCGAATGAGGGTCATCCGGCAATGTTGATACCAACCGTGGCAAGCGCGTTGCTTTTCTGGAGGAGAATTGAGGAAGAGTTCGGCGTTACACGAGCCAAAAAAGGTGTAAACAAAGAATTCGGACATTCCGAGATGATAGGCCTTGACCATGTATATGACAGCGTTGAAGAACTGGATAATGATGCTATGGTGCATATGCATCTCAATAGTCAGGGTTACAATGACGGCATAATCCTCGGCGGGCCGGGTAAATATGATATCGACCACGGCGCAAGAGTAAACGGTATGAACATTGCAATTGCGCGGCTGATACAGGATGCAGGTTACGACCGCTGGAAAGGACACGACATGCAGCCCAGGGCCTACGACAACGAACAACAGGCCATCGACAGGGTGGTACGAAGCGTCGTTAGCTGGGAGGCCTGCGAAAAAGCCGCAAGCAAATTAGATACTGCCAAGCTTATGAAACACCTCGAGCAGCGGGATACAGCCAAGGGCGAAGATATGGTCAGAGCAGCGGTTGTAGAAGCACAGAAAAATTTTGACCAGATGTATAAATAGAACGAAGTTGTGCTTAAATTAAGCTGGTTACCTTAGCTACTTGAATCTAAAGGAGTAATACACAAAGTGGTAAACAGAAAAAGTATATCAACGATTTTTTTGATAATATTTTTGGTTGGCTGTTTGCTTATTTTGTCCTGTAAGAAAACACCAGATGACAGTTCCGCCGAGCAAAGTGAGCCCGCAAAGAGCGTTGAGGTAAAAAATATCGAGGTTGAAAGCAAAACATCAGAGCCTGAAAAACCAGCGGCAACCGAATCACAAACCGGCTTGGTTGCTATAGAGATTGTCCTGCCCAAGCCAATGTTTGTCGGAACACCGCAGAACTTCAGGGTTTCTAATCTTGAAAGGCCGCTCGGCAAGCCCCGCCCGGCTTTTTACGCTCCGGCAGGGACAATAAATGTGGCAGCAGGCAAGAGTGTGGCCAGCACCGATGAGGAACCAATCATCGGCGAGATTGAAATGATAACCGATGGTGATAAGGAAGCTGCTGACGGTAGTTATGTCGAACTGGCGCCTTTCGTACAGCACGTTACAATCGACCTCGGGGACAGGTACAATATATATGCAATTTTGGTCTGGCACTACCACAAACAGGCACGCGTATATCACGATGTGGTAGTCCAGGTCGCCGATGACCCCGATTTCGTAACAAATGTAAAAACCATATTTAACACCGACGACGACAACTCCGCAGGTCTCGGGATTGGAACAGACAATAACTATGTCGAAACCGCCGAGGGTAAACTTATCGACGCAAAGGGTGTCCAGGGCCGTTACGTGCGTCTCTATAGTAACGGCAATACCAGCAATGAGCTAAACCACTACATAGAAGTTGAGGTCTTCGGCAAAGCCGCAAAGTAAACGCAGTAAGTTCCGCACTGTTTGCGAAATGACAAAAAAATACTGCTTACTTTTGCTTCTAACAGCAATCGCTGCGATAGTGCTGCGTCTGCCGTGTCTGGACAAGCGGCCTATGCACACCGATGAGGCGGTCCACGCGGTAAAGTTCGGTCAATTATTAGAAGATAATTCATACCAATACAATCCAAAAGAATACCACGGGCCGACACTAAACTACTTTTCTCTAATACCCGCCTGGCTAACAGGGACCAAAAAATACAGTGACCTTAACGAATACACTTTGAGGATTGTCCCCGTTTTCTTCGGCATTTTACTTGTGTTAATGCCTTTTTTGATTATACGCGGTTTGAGCAAAGGCGGAGTGATTATGGCCTCGGTGCTTACAGCCCTATCACCGGCTTTTGTCTTCTACAGCCGATACTACATTCAGGAAATGCTGCTGGTCAGCTTCACCTTCGTGGCAATAGTATGCGGGTACCGTTATACTAAGGACATGAAAATTTCCTGGGCAATACTAACCGGTGTTTTTCTCGGCCTGATGCACGCAACTAAGGAAACCTGTATCATCACCTTCGCTTCATTACTTTTAGCTCTTTTATTAACGATGTTAATCAGGCAAAAACAAGATTATGTATTTGCCAACATTAAAAACAAAATAAAATTTCACCATATAATTTTTGGCTTACTCGCCGCTGTTATAGTATCAGCGCTTTTCTATTCATCCTTTTTGAAAAATCCCTGCGGGGTTCGTGACTCGATTCGCGCTTATCTTACCTACTTCAGCAAAAGTGCTCACAATCAATGGCATATCCACCCCTGGTACTACTACTTCCAATTGCTCATTTATTCCAAGCATGCCACTGGTCCCATCTGGAGCGAAGTATTTATTGTTTTATTGGCGGTGGTAGGAATTGTAGTCGCTTTTACCAAGCGGGCTGGCTCAATTTTTGATATCACGTTTGTTCGTTTCTTAGCTTTCTATACGGTAATAATGACAATAGCTTACTGTGCAATTCCATATAAAACTCCATGGTCTATGTTGAGCTTCTTCCACGGTATGATTTTGCTCGCTGCTATCGGTGCTGTTGCATTAGTGCGACTTTTTTCGAATGTTTTGGCCCGCTCGATTATTATCTGTCTATTAGCTGCGGGGTGTGCTCATCTTGTTTGGCAGTCTTACACGGCAAATTACAAATACTTCGCCGACCCGCGAAATCCCTATGTCTATGCCCATACGACAACCGATGTGTTCGAGATAACCAGGAAAGTAGAAAATATAGCTGGAGTTCATCCGGATAAATACAATATGTACCTGCAGGTTATATGTCCGGATGACGACTACTGGCCGCTACCATGGTACCTTCGGCGGTTTTCAAATGTCGGTTATTGGAATCACGTTGATTTTGACGTACCAGCGGCTGAGCTGGTAATCGCTTCACCAGATATAGAATCGGAGTTGTTGAAAAAGTTTTATGAACAGGCACCTGCCGGCGAACAAAATCTTTATGTACCGCTTTTCGACACACATACGGAATTGCGTCCCGGAGTTGAAATACGGGGTTATGTTATCAAAGAACTACGAGATATGTATCAACAGCAACAAGGTCAAGGCACCCTAAAAAACAATAAGTAAGTACCGTGGAATCTCCAATGGGTAAATCTAAACAGCAAACACAATTTGTTAATAAAGATTGGATGTCAATTGCCGGTTTGAAGCGATTTTCGCATGAAGCGATGGCAACTGTTTTTGAGTTATTTATTTTGCACCCCGACGGCATATACGCCGAGCAGGCGGCGTGGGCAGCATTCGATGAGCTTGACCGGCTCGAAGCGGAACTTAGCAAATTTATCGAAAACAGTGACATCGCCCGCATTAATAACCTGGCGGCAAATCAGCCGTTGCAGGTCGGCTTGGCTACAACCGAATGTCTGAAACTTGCCATAAAATTATACGAGCAAACAAACGGGGCCCTCGATGTTACCGTCGGAACACTTATGGAATGCTGGCTAAACAAAGATAAAACTCTGAAGAAGCCATCCGAAGAGCAACTAACTCTCGCACGTGAGCGAATAGGCACTAACCTCATCACATTAGACGAATCCAATCACACAGTGCAGCTTAAAACAGAGGGTTTGCAGGTTGACCTCGGGGGAATCGGCAAGGGTTACGCCGTTGATAAGATGGCTGAGCTACTCGCCGAATGGAGTATCGATACGGCTCTAATCAGCAGCGGCTCCAGCACGGTCCTTGCGGTGGGCAGGCCGGAGGGGAAGAAGGGCTGGCCTTTGACCATCAGCCATCCCCCCCGCCGGTTTGCTTCGCAAACACGAAGCAGCGGGGGCAAAAAGATTTTGGCTCGTATCCAACTGAGTGAGGGGGCTTTAAGCGGTTCGGGTCTTCAAAAGGGAGAGCATATAATCAATCCCCGTTCTGGAAAACCTGTCGAGGGCAAATCAGCCGCGTGGGCATGGGCTGATAATGCTGCAACTTCCGATGCGCTTTCTACTGCATTTATGATAATGAACACAGACGAGATCGAAGAATACTGCCGAGAACAGGCCGAGACGCAAGTAATGGTTATACTACAGGACAAAAAAACAGGCAGTGAAAAGATTTTTCAGTATGGCCGGTGGTCTGAATTTTAGTCTGGGACTCTGTCACTCGTGTTTAGAGGGGTTGTTTTCAAGGATTTATTTAGAACGCGGAGTTCTGAAAGTACTCGTCGCAGACTTCTTGTTGGGCTCAGGCGGCTGTCACGGTCACACGTCCACTGGATAGGAAATTCTTTTATCCTGTAACCTTGCTTTAGTGCTCTTAGTATAACTTCCACATCCAACATAAAGCCATCGGTAATACAACTACCGTAAAGCCGGCGAGCAATATCGCCACTATATATCTTAAAACCGCATTGTGTATCAGTAAGCTCTTTTGGTACGCGTATATACAAAATTAAAAACCGGTGGAGAAGCCAAGAACAAAACCGCCGATATAGAGTCTGCTTCCTTATTATATTACATCCCTGTAATTTCCTCGATGCGTGGGCAATATCACATTGGCCGGCTTTGAGCAGGTCAAGGCCGCGCAAAACATTATCGTACGGCACACAACAGCCGCTGTCGGCAAACATCACATAATTTCCCTGTGACTGAATTATGCCGGTGCGAATTGCGAAGCCTTTGCCTCTGTGCTGGTTTCGAATGACTTTTAGCTCGATATCAGTCGGCAGGGCGGTTTGGGCGGCTTCCGCAGTTTGAGCTGTGTTATCAGTGCTGCCATCGTCAACTACAATAATCTCGCCTGTGAGATTATTGACAGCCAAAAATTGCGATGCCGACTGAATGTCGGTTGTAATCTTCTCGGATTCCTCGAACACCGGAATAACAATGGACAACTCCATCCAGCCTGTTCCCCGATTATAAAAAGCTCGTTCGACAAGAAATGATTATTTAGTCTGGAATCGTGCCTTCGCCTGACCAATAAGGTAGAAACTGCCAGTAATGCAAATCAGGTCCTCTTTTCCTATTGCACTTTTCGCAAGCACCAGCGCCTCGGCCAGACTCGAAGCAGCCTGGCACATCTTGCCGCAAATTTCCGTATACATATCCGCAAGGTCCTGAGGAGGGACCGCCTTCGCCGAGCCGCTTCGGGTAAAGATTACCTTATCAGCCCCGTATTGCAACTGATGCAGCATCCCCTTAATATCCTTGTCCTCATTGCAACCAAAGATAACGACCATAGAATCATACGGGATATTCTGACCAATCGCATGAATCAAGGCCTTGACGCTTGCAGCGTTATGGGCTGCATCAATCATAATCCTTGGGTCATCGGATATCATCTCCATTCGACCGAGCAGTGAAACGCTTTTAAGCCCGTCCTCGGCTTTGCCATTATCAACTTTAAATCCGACTGATTTGAGTTTATCGAGAATAGCCAAAGCCAAGCCACAATTTATTGCCTGGTGCCTACCGTGCAAGGGCACCCGAAGGTGTTCGAATTTACTCGTTGGTGTTGTCAGACAAATTCTATTGTGAGGTCCATGCTCCCGAGATGTTTCAAATCGATGCGAGAAATCAATATCGCCCCCGGTAATGCTCAATGGCGCACCAACCTCAACCGCCTGTGATTTTAGAACCTTCATCGCCGCCTGCTCCTGCTGGACAGTCACAATCGGTACACCTTTTTTGAACACACCCGACTTTTCCATCGCAATTTTATCTAACGAGTCGCCAAGCTGGTTCTGATGGTCGATACTTAAGCTTGTAACACCTATCACTTTGGGTTTAATAACATTTGTGCTGTCGAGCCGGCCACCTAAACCCGTCTCAATGATAGCGATATCCACCTCAACATCGGCAAAATGCATAAAGGCCAAAGCAGTAAATATCTCAAAGAATGTGGGGGGGTCGGTTTTAGAGAGCTTCTCAACAGGTGCATAAATACGGTTCATCAGTCCATACAAATCGGAATCCGAAATCATCTTCCCATTGACCATAATCCGCTCGTGCAGATTTACAACGTGTGGAGAGGTATACAGCCCTACCTTATATCCGTTCGCTTCAAGCATACGAGACAACATAGTGGCTGTAGAGCCTTTACCCTTTGTACCGGCTATATGAACTGTAGTAATTTTCTTCTGAGGATTGCCAAGAAGCGACGTCAGTTTCCGCATCCTTTTGAGATTGAAGGTCGTGACGTTGTACCTCAAGCGCCTCTCCTTTTCATAGTCAGTCTTTGTATACAGGTACTCAATTGCCTGTTTATAGCTTCTAAAGGGCTTTTTAGAACTGACTTTGGCGACTCTAGGAGAGCTTTTTTTTGTGCGTCTCTTCTGAGTTTTCTTCTTCGATTTCGCCATTAAAACTTTATTGTAACCGATAATAATCCAAAAATCAATTAAAAGTACTAAAAATAAATGAAAACGAAAATATTAAACCATCGAATTTCATATAAGACTTTGTTAAGAAAGAGCTTATAAAAAAATAAATCTAAGGCACTATCCTACACAACACTATCTTGCTATTAGAATAACTGAAATTCAATAAAAATATTCTTATAATAAAACGCCCCGCATCCTTTGTTTATCCCCGGGATTCCGACAGAAGTACTTGCTTTCTTTGCCGTACAACCCCTTATCTGAATTGCTTTGATAAATAGCAAATTTGATTTTTAGCTGCAAATCTACTTAGTCATTTGTGATTTTTAATTAAAATTTTAATTTGTTGTCTGCCCATCCTCCTATCTAACGTAGAGGTCATAAGATATTTGCAACAGAATAACTTTTTTACATACGAAAGCAAATTAGTCCTTGTTCATTTTGGCATGAAAAAAGCTTTTCTTGACAACAACACATCCGGCGTATAATATCCCGTCTTAGAATCAGTGCCGTAGGAACTTCGCAACACGCAATTTAATTAGGGGATAGACAGTAAATGGATTGTCCTGTTTGTAAGAACGCAATGATTACCCTTGAGCTTGCGGACGTGGAGATAGACCATTGCGTCGAATGCGGCGGTATCTGGCTCGATGCGGGTGAACTCGAATTAATGCTGGCGGAGACAGAAAAAACCAAAAAATTGATAAATTCTTTTAAAATAGATACCAAAACAAGTGAAAAACCCAGAAGATGTCCCATTTGCGACAAAAAAATGCAAAAGATAATAGTTGGGCAATCAACTCCCGCTCTGTTAATTGATAAATGCCCTAAAGCGGACGGCCTTTGGTTCGACAAAGGCGAGCTGCAGGATATCATCAATAAAGCCCAGCTTGATAAAGAAAACAAAATTCGCAAAATATTGGCTGATATGTTTGGTGAAGAACAAAACGTTATTTCAAACCAAAATGTTAAGGAGACCTGATAAAATGATAATAAAACAAAAAACCACATTATTTATCTTAGTTGTTTTGGTCTCAATCCTCTGTAACCCAATTTATTTATACGGAGACAAAAAAATGAGTATAGAAAAAAGCCCATTTGGAAAAACTGCCGAAGGTAAAGACGTTGATTTGTACACACTGACCAATACCAATGGCTTAAAGGCCCAAATAATGACCTATGGTGGTATTGTGACGTCACTTCTGGTACCCGACAAAAATGGGGTTTTTGCCGATATCGTGTTAGGCTGCGACAGCCTCGAAGAATACATCAAGGGCACTCCATATTTCGGGGCGTTAATCGGCCGCTACGGTAACCGTATCGCCAAAGGCAAGTTCACGCTTGATGGCGTCGAGTACACGCTGGCGACAAATAACGGCCCAAATCATCTTCACGGTGGCTTAAAGGGATTCGACAAGGTTGTATGGAACGCAGAACAAATGCAAACTGATAAAGGTCCAGCTCTAAAATTAACTTATCTCAGCAAAGACGGTGAAGAAGGCTATTCAGGCAACCTTTCCTGCACAGTTATTTACACCCTGACAAACGATAATGAGCTGAAAATCAGCTACGAAGCCGAAACTGACAAAAACACTGTTATCAATCTTACCCATCACAGCTACTTCAACCTCGGCGGCCATAATTCCGGTGACATCCTGGGACATGAGCTTACGATTAATGCCGACAGTTTCACTCCCGTCGATAAAGACCTGATACCAACCGGTGAAATAAAATCTGTAAAAGGTACACCGATGGATTTCACCAATCCAATGGCCATCGGCTCACGCATAAAACAGGTTCAAGGCGGTTATGACCACAATTACGTACTCAAAAGTTCCGATGGCTCGTTGGCACTTGCAGCATTGGTCTATGAGCCGAAGAGCGGTCGTGTTATGGAAGTTTTCACCACCGAGCCGGGCGTTCAGTTTTATACCGGAAACTTTCTGGACGGCTCTAACAAGGGAAAAGGTGCTGTGTATAACAAGCATAATGGCTTTTGCCTCGAGACGCAGCATTTTCCCGACTCGCCAAATAAACCACAATTTCCATCCACAGTTCTTAAACCAGGTGATAAGTATAAACATGAAACCGTATATAAATTTTCAACAAGGTAAGTAACGACAGTTAAGAGAGTCGTAAAAATAGAAATGAAAGAAAACATTGTTGCTTTTAGAGGAGATATACAAAACACCGGGTGAGACTATAGAATAAATAAAAACTGTTTTATAGATTTAGAAATCTTTTAGGAGATGTATTATGAATGCAATGGTTATTCTGCTTGTTATTCTCGGCCTGCTT
>CAZUTR010000019.1:0-17741 GCA_964623545.1 uncultured Pirellulales bacterium
TTTGATGGATAGTTTATCTTTTTCCGACCTAAATGCAAGGGCCCCAAACGTCTCGCATTTGGGGCCCAACATAGGTTCAGAGCTCGATTTAAGTGGTTGGGTGTCCACAATTATTATTCGATGCTCGAAAGAACAATGGTAAGTTGTATGGTTTCCTTTTCTGTCCGGCTAATCGGTGCTGTTTGCTTGACTGTCCTCTCGCTTGAAGTCAGCACCGGCTTTGGTATCGTCAGAAAATCCTCTTTTGTATCTTCAATGGCAACTAAAATCTCTTTGCCGGGCAAACGCTCTGATATATTATTTAAAACAGCATAATCTTCCGCCAGTGTAACACTGTCTTCGAGATTATCCTGTGTAGCAATCTCTGCAATCTGCGCGAGGCTGACCGCTTCAACCACGACCTTCTCATCAGTTCCTTCCGTTTCGACAAACAAAGTAGTCGAATCAAATCTTGACCAGGCGTTCGACAAATCACTCAACAGCAAGCTCAGCGCTTGCTTGGTACAGTTAAGAGTATACACGCTCCTGTCACCTTCGCTTTTCACTATACCGATATCGCTGTATGCCAAAAGGTCATTTTCCTCAATCGCCTTATTTATAAACGCATCGGCTGCAACCAAGTTGCTCGTCTTCAATTCGACTGTTGCCGCAAAAAATGCACCGGGTGCAGTAACTTCCGCGACGGTCTTTTCAGCACCTGTCACTTCCACCTCAGCCGGGACCGGTCTGGTTATCTCGATTTTCTTCGGCCTGTGCAAATCTTCAACAGCTACCGGTCCTCTGCCGACGTCCTCTGGCGCAATAATCGTATAGACCACAGAACCCAATAGAGCTACAAGAGCTATCATAGCGGCCGCTGCCATTACTCTGCGAAACATCAGGTGCCTCGCTCCTTTGCGTTCATCGAAGCTGGCCACCTCACCGGCAGGCGTTCCCAAAAGCGCCCTTCGTTCTAATGCGGTTTTAATATCCCCCAGCAAACCCGCCGGCGCCTGCGCACCGGGTAGTGAGCTGACCAGCGATTTACATCTCTTCAGCTCACGAAATCGTGCTGCAATTTCTACATCGCTCGAGATTAGCTGCTCAACCTCAGTCCTCTGACTCGAGGGCAACTCATCGTCAATTAAGCTATTGAGCATTTCGTCGATATTCAGGTTATCTTTCATTAAATATACGCCTCCAGAATTTCTCTCAGATTACTTCTGGCCCTGCTTAGTCGGCTTTTAACCGTACCCAGCTCAACACCCAATACATTAGCAATCTGAGCATAATCCATACCCTCGATATCACGCAGGACAACCACTGCTCTGTGCTCTTCACCCAATTTCATTAGCGATGTTAAAATTATTCCACATAACTCTTTATTCTCGATTACAACCCTCGGCTCAGGAGCTTTATCATCTTTCAAAAACTCCTTTAGTAGCCCTTTTGCCTCTTCACTACGCTCGCTGACCTCAGCATCTATGCTCTTGAGCCCAAGTTTGAATGTTCTTTTGCAGTAATTTATAGTCAGGTTAACTGCTATCCTGAACGCCCAAGTGTAAAAACTGCTCTTGCTCTCGAACTTATCAATGCTCTCTATTACTTTGACAAATGTATCCTGCGTAAGTTCCGCAGCATCCTCTACATTCCCGCACATTTTCAAAATGACGTTAAAAATGCGATTCTGATACTTCAGTATCAGCCGCTCCATCGCAGCGGAATCGCCCGCCTGGCACTGCTCTATCAAAACTGCCTCATCAATGCTGATTTTTGCTGCTTCAGCCACGCTTTTACTCCTGTTTTAGACCTCTTTAGGCAAAAAAAGTTCCCAAAACACGATTTTAATAAAAATCCCAAAAACGCCGCATATAATCGCAGATTAAACCCTCCTGGTCAAACGAATTCACATACTTGCTAAAATTAACGCCTATAGGGGTTTAAGTTGTAATTTTATCGGCCTTTATGTTCATTTTTTTCATCCCCCGATATCAGGGCTTACACGTTTTTGCACATAACGTGTTGTCGGTTTTAATTGTATCTGGCGGCTTATCTGGTTAAAATGTCTCATTTGTATAAGTGTCTTAAAAGAGGAAATGCTTATTATCAGTACTAAAAATAGCGTTTTTAGCATTTGACTTGACTTTTTGAAAAATCGTGATATATATTTAATAGACCAATCAGTTGATTTGCCGAACTACCTGCGACGAAAAGCAAGCGGGTGGTATTCGGTGTTCGAAAAGCACATCTCTTCAACGATTGTCGTAATGAGATTTATGTTCAAAAAAGTGTAATTGTTTAGCCCCCCATTTTATTGGGATGGTTAATTAAATATGGCAGTAGGTTTTGACTATAATCTAATCTCTCGAATTCAGCAGGCCAATGACATTGTTGACATTGTGGGCGAGCATTTGTCCTTGCGTAGAAAAGGCAGGGAAATGGTTGGCCTGTGTCCATTTCACGATGACCATCGCCCGAGTCTTTACGTCAATCCCGCTAAGCAGATTTTCAAGTGTTTTGCATGTGGTGCCGGCGGTGATGTCCTCAAATTCGTCCAGATGAGGGAGAACCTGACCTTCCCGCAGGCCGTAGAACGGCTCGCTCAGCGCGCTGGTATCGAGCTGCCACGAACTAAAACCAGAGCACAGCAAACGGCTCCTTCTGATGGTGTTGACCCGAATGAGCTCGCAAGAGTCAACGCCTGGGCCGCGAAGCTCTTCCAGGCAAATCTCGCCAATGGTCAAAAGGGAAAATTCGCTCGCGAATATATCGCCGCAAGAAGAATCACACCGCAAAGTGTCAAAAATTGGCAGCTTGGTTTGGCTCTTGCTACCTCTGACGATTTGGTAAATAAAGCGAAGGCCAAAGACATTCCAACTAAGCTTCTCGAGGCTGCCGGTCTGGTTGTCGGCAACCAAAGCCCTGCTGGAATAATCGACAAGTTTGTAAATCGCCTGATGTTCCCGATTACCGATGTCACCGGCCGGGTAATCGGCTTCGGAGGCCGCGCATTCGATGACACCGGCGCCAAATACATCAATTCACCAGCAACCGCCCTGTTCGACAAGAGCAGTTCACTCTACGGCCTTACCCACGCGCGACATCAGATTGTCGCAACAGGTACCGCGGTCATTGTCGAAGGATATACCGATTGCATAATGGCACACCAGCTCAGCTGCAATAATGTCGTTGCGATTCTCGGTACGAGTTTTACGACCGGCCACGGAAGAATCCTGAGACGATACGCAAAAAAGGTCGTTCTCCTTTATGACAGTGACACCGCGGGTATCGAGGCTGCAAACAGAGCTCTGGAAGTCTGTCTCGCCCAGCATATAGATATAGAGCTCGCATTTGTACCTGAGGGAAAGGACCCTTGTGATTTTCTCTTAGCTGCCGGAAAAGAGCCCTTCGATAAAATTATCGAAAAAGCTGTCAACGTTTTTAGATTCAAATGGAATCGTCTTATAAACAGCTTTGGCCCCGACCAGACTGTCGTTGACAAAAAAAGGGCCGTCGAAGAGTTCCTCCAAACAATAGCAATCGCTATGTTGGCGGGAAACCTCTCGGTTGTTGACAAAGGACTGTTGGTAAACCAGCTTTCAGCAATTTTAGGCATTCAGTCCAGGGAGATAAACGCCGAATTGACCAGAAGAATTAGAACCGCTGCCAGAACCGCTTCTTATCAGGACCCTGACTCGGCACAAAAGCAAAAAATGCACTCAATAGATTTCGGCCAAGGACTGGCTGCCACTGCTCAGAGGGAAATCCTGGAAGTTGTTCTTAACCAGCCGAATTTGTTCGCTCAGGTAAAAAAGAGTATTACGCCCGAGGATTTTGATGTACCGATACTAAATCAGACCGCCGCACTAATCTTTGAAACTCTAAATGCCGAACCAAAAGCCAATCTCCAAACCATCATCGGCGGTACCGATTCGGTAACCGTCGCAGATGCAATCGTCCAATTAGCTCAGGCCGGTGAGGAAAAAGGAAATCTCGAATCCCGCTTGGCCGGTGCCTTGGAAGCATTACAGCGAATTAAAAACAAGACAATAACCGGTGATATCAAGGAGGTAAAAGACCAGAAGAAGTATCTTCGTCGCCTATCTGAAACTAAGGACAAAGGCGACCCCCATAATATAGGTATGATATAAGTTTATTAGTCCGCCATCTGTGTGGCGAAATGGTTCGCCATAAGCGATGGCGGTAAAAAGAAAGTACAAGTCAGACAGGTCGGGCATTAAAAGATGAAACTACAATTTGACGACAATCAGAATTTTCAGTAGGAATTGGAAAAAACAAAAAATCGAACAATATGGGGCCTAAAACAGTAATGATTTGATAATAAATCGTAAGTAGAAGATTGTAAATTATATGGGATTTTAATCGTGGAAAGAAAAAGAACAAAACGGAAAAAAACGAAAGTCGGTAGCACCCGAACCGCCTCTAAAGCCAGGCGAAAAACTAAAACAAAGACAAAAACAAAAAACACCAGGCAGCGCAAGTCCACGTCAGCTACAGCCGGCAGCCCCGACCAGCAGCAAACAACAAGTACAAAATCCAAAGATGCCGAAAAGCAAAAGCCGGCGAACGGCAAGCCCAAAAGTGCTGAGCAGTGGATAAAAGCCATCATCGAGAAGGGCAAAGAGAAGGGCTTTCTAACTTACGAGGAAATGAACGAGCAGCTGCCCGAGGAGGCCGCCACGCCCGCTCGCCTCGATGGCTTGTTGGCAACGCTCGATGAAATGGGCGTCAACTTGGTTGACGAAGCCGACGTGGAAAAAGAAACCGAGGCCGACTTTACAGAAGGCGAAGAAGACCACGAACAGGATGATGAACAACTCAAAGAGGACAAAATTCTTGAAAAAGAGTTGGTCGGCGCCGAGGCCCCCCGCCGAACCGACGATCCCATTCGCATGTATTTGACGCAGATGGGCGAAATTCCACTGTTGACGAGAGAAGATGAGATTTCGCTTGCTCGCAAGATAGAGCTGTCACGGATGGCATTTAGACGAAAGATGCTGCAAAGTGACTATTGCGCCAAGAATGCTGTCAGTATACTTCAGCAGGTGCAGGACGGAATGCTGTCCTTCGACAGGACGATGAAAATTAGTACAGCCGAGAACCTCGTGAGGGCGGTAATCAAAAAACGTCTGCCGCAAAACCTTGATACGGTGAATAATCTGCTAAACATCAATCAGACGCTCTTTGAGAAGTCGATTGAAGCGGAAAAGGGCGGTGACGGCAAGTTAGTATTTAAACGGCTTGGAAGAAACAGGCGGAAAATCGCCACGCTTCTGGAAGAGCTCAGCCTGCGAACGAGCAGAATCGAGCCGATGAAAAACAAGCTGCACGGCATCATTCAGAAAATGCACCAGCTGGAAAGCTCTATTGAACAAGGCGTTACCGAGAATTACTCGACTGATGATATCGAGTCAATGAGACAGGAACTGGAAGGTCTGCAGGACCTGGTGATGGAAACACCAAAACAGCTTGACAAAAGGCTGCGGGTTATCGAAAGAGTCTTCGGGCAGTACGAGCATACCAAGCGTACGCTGTCCAGCGCGAACCTGCGGCTGGTTGTTTCAATCGCCAAGAAGTATCGCAACCGCGGCCTTAGCTTCCTCGACATTATTCAGGAGGGTAATACCGGATTGATGAGGGCAGTGGATAAATACGAATACCGACGCGGCTATAAATTCAGTACGTACGCGACGTGGTGGATTCGCCAGGCAATTACGCGGGCGATTGCCGACCACGCCAGGACGATTCGTATCCCGGTGCATATGATTGAAACTATGAGTCGGCTGCGAACAACGGGCAAGATTCTGCATCAGCGGTTCGGCAGAGAGGCAACGGTTGAAGAAATAGCTGAGGAAACAGGCATCGGTATTGAGGAGACGCGAAGAGTTCTGAAGATTTCCAAGCATCCAATCAGTCTCGACCGGCCGATTGGCGAAAGCGAAGACAGTTACTTCGGCGATTTTATCGAAGATAATGATGTCGATTCGCCGGTGGCTTCGGCTACGCAGGAGATGCTTAAGGAAAAAATCGACGTCGTTTTGAAAACGCTTTCGTATCGTGAGCGCGAGATTATCAAGCTGCGGTACGGAATCGGCGATGGGTACACCTATACGTTAGAGGAAGTCGGCAGGATTTTCAAAGTCACGCGCGAGCGTGTGCGCCAGGTTGAAGCCAAGGCCATTAGAAAACTGCAGCACCCGGTACGCTCGCGAAAACTCGAAGGGTTCTTAGACCATCAAAATGTTTAATTAGCTTATAGCGTAGCTCGTGAAGCGCATGTAGCAGGTTGAGAACGGGCGGAGCCCGGCGGTTATTTTTAAGCATTCCTCGCGATTAATATCGTATTTCGAGAGGCAGAGGTTTTTCCAAACTCAGATTACAGAAATTTTGTAAAAAACACTTGCAAAATCTGTTACTACCGAGGTATAATAGAATTAATATACAGGCAGGAAAAACCATTATATTTTTGTCTGTTATCATAATCAGCATTTCACTTCATACAATCCTGCCTGAAAGGTAAGTTTGCATTTTTAACTGCTGCGTCTTTGGTTTCAGAGGGGAAAATCGAAATGCGCTGTGAAATTACGGCTTTGTTAGATGCTGTTAATCAAGGTGCTCGCGGTACGGGCTCACTTAGCCAAACAGGTGGTGCGGGCGCGTTGCCCGTGCTTGTAATAATATATTTTTCATATTCTTTTTAGGGAGAGAAAAAATGAAACAGGCAATTATCTTTAATCTTGTATTGTTCTTAGCTGTGAGCACCCCGACAATCGCGGCGACGCGGCTTGTGCCAGCCGATTACCCAAACATCCAGTCAGCAATAGATGACTGTAATGACGGCGATGAGGTGGTTGTAGTCCCCGGAACCTACACCGGCAATGGCAATAGAGACATTGATTTTCTTGGAAAAGCTATCACCGTAAAAAGTGAAAATGGCCCAGAGACTTGTATTATCGACATCGATGCATCGCAAGCCGATTGGCATAAAGGGTTTTATCTACATGAAGGTGAGGGTCGTACATCTATAATCGAAGGTTTTACTATCAAGGGAGGATATGCTTATAGAGGTGCTGGTATCTGTTGTGAGAACAGTAGCCCTAATATTGAAAACTGCATAATCACTGGAAACACAGGCGGGTGGGGAGGTGGTATTAGGTACTATAAAAGCAATGCTATCATTGGCAACTGTTTAATTATTGGAAACAAAGGATGGGATGCTGCCGGTGGGATTTCCTGCAGGGATAGCAGCCTAAAAATTACCAACTGCACAATTAGTAATAATATTAGCTATTATGGTGGTGGCATTTTATGCCAAGAAGCTAGCTTAACGGTTACTAATTGCATTTTCTGGGGCAATTCACCTGGACAGATTGCAGATCGAGGTAGCGATAGTGTTATCTTGGTTAGCTACAGCAATATTGAGGATGGATGGCTTGGTCTTGGCAATATTGATTGCGACCCGTGTTTTGCTGAACCGGGTTATTGGGATGACAATGATACGCCGAGTAATATTGAAGATGATTTGTGGATTGATGGTGACTATCATTTAAGAAGTGCCGGCTGGCGATGGGACACGCAGCGAGAGCTTTGGACGTGGGACGAGGTTACAAGCAGGTGTATCGATGCAGGTAATCCCGGCTCTTCGCTCGGCGAGGAACCACTCGCAGTCCCTGATGACCCGAACAACGAATGGGGTGAAAACTTGCGAATAAATATGGGCGCCTACGGTGGAACGGCAGAGGCATCTATCCCGCCTTACGACTGGGCGCTTCTTGCAGATATAACAAACGACGGCACAGCCGATTTTACTGACCTGAAATACTTCTCAGAGGATTGGCTGAATACCGAGAGCGGGCGTCCAGCTGACTTGAACAGGGATAGTTCCATCGATATGTTCGACTATGCCTTATTTGCTGAGGATTGGCTTGTAGAAATAGTTTGGGACGAATAAAATATGCATCATAGCTTTTACAAGAGAGAAACATGAAACAGGTGATTTCGAGAATTTTGTTGGTTCCAGTGGTATTTTTAGCAACTTGTCTGTGTTCAACTGTCACAGGGAAAACAATCTACGTTGACACAGATGCACCGGGGCCTGTAAACGATGGAAGCAGCTGGACAAACGCCTATAAATATCTTCAGGATGCCCTGGCTGTGGCTTCATCCGGTGATGAGATTTGTGTGGCAGAAGGTACATATAAGCCAGACCAGACAAGCATTGCTCCTTCCGGCAGCGGTGACCGAGACGCAACATTCCGGCTTAAAAACGGCGTGAGAATTCATGGTGGCTATGCCGGCTGCGGCAAGCCAGACCCCAATGCCCGCGACACGAATATCTACAAGACCATTCTCAGTGGAGACCTTCTTGGGGACGACGATGATTTTGCAAATAACGATGAAAACAGTTACCACGTTGTTACCGGCAGCAGAAGGAATGCAACGGCTGTTCTATATGGTTTTACTATTACTGGCGGCAATGCCAACGGCCCTTCTTATGTAGACTACCTCGGCGGCGGGATGTTAAATTACGAGCAAGGCAGGCCGAAGGTGAGCAACTGCACATTCAGCGGCAATTCGGCTGGTATTGGCGGCGGCGGGATGCACAACGAAGACAGCAGCCCAACGGTATCCAACTGCAAATTCAGCAGAAACTCGGCATTATTCGGCGGCGGAATGCTAAACTGTTACTATAGCAGCCCGACGGTTGCCAACAGTACATTCAACATAAATTCGGCATTCTACGAAGGAGGCGGGATGTGCAACTACAACAGCAGCCCGACTGTCACCAACTGCACATTCAACATAAATTCGGCATTCTACAAAGGAGGCGGGATGTGCAACTACAACAGCAGCCCAACGGTTACCAACTGTATTCTCTGGGGAGGTACAATTTATAATGATGGGACAAGCTCGGCGAACATTACTTATTCTGATGTACAGTACGACGATGGAATTGTTTATCCCGGTACAGATAATATTAATGAGGACCCGTGCTTTGTGGATGCAGACGGCTCCGATGACGTCCCCGGTACGGAAGATGAAAATTTGCGACTATCGCCCGGTTCACCCTGCATCGATGTCGGTGACAACGTTGCTGTGCCGGCCGATGTTATAACCGACCTTGACAGCCGAGACAGAATCATAGATGGCGATTGCAACGACACCGAGATTGTAGATATGGGTGCGTATGAATTTGGCTGGGCTTATATTGGTGACTTCGAAGGTGAGTACGATGTGGACTTTTTCGACTATTCTATATTCGCATCGGCGTGGCTGACTCAGGATGGAGATGAGAAGTACGACGCTGACTGTGATATAAGTATTCCAGCCGACGGTTATATTGACATGTTCGACCTTACAGTATTTATCGACAACTGGCTGGCAGGCACCGGTAATTGATTATTGATAATTGTTGATGAGATTGCCGCGGCTCCTATGCGATCTCGCAATAACAACGGGCACATTTCCCCAATCAAGCCCCTACCTACAGCACAAGTTGCAGTGCAAGGGGCTAACAATCCCGAAATAAATCGTGAGTTAAATATTTTTGCTTATTTGTAAAGGTAATCGGTATCACCCCAGGCGGCCATTTGTAACCTGTGCAAATCCACGTTTCCCGGGCTCGACTTAGGAGTGTCACCGGCAACAAGGGCACTCCAATCATCAGGTGGCATTTGGCAAAACTTTATAGTGTCCTGGTGTTTCCATTTCCAGAATTCGGTGCGGCCATCAGCAAACGAGAATGGCGAGCCGACAATGTGTCTACCAGAGGGCTGGTCGAGCCATTCTTCATAATTATAAATAATAATATAGCTGTCCTGGCTCATCTTGCCATTTTCACAGACAAAAACGACACGAGTTGCCGGCCTTTCAATCTTTGTCCTGTTTGTAATCATCTCACCCGCCCTTGTGCCGGCACCCTCCCAGGGACCATTCATAGCGTTAATAATGGAGTAAGAGCGCATCTGAATGCGCGTGGCTTTCGGGCACC
Organism: uncultured Pirellulales bacterium; assembly: GCA_964623545.1. Taxonomy (GTDB): domain Bacteria; phylum Planctomycetota; class Phycisphaerae; order Sedimentisphaerales; family Anaerobacaceae; genus CAZUTR01. Next base: position 9,992 of record CAZUTR010000019.1, read on the forward strand.
TGTAGGCCTTTATATTTTTCATATAAGGGTAAAGCAGGCCTTTTTTTATCTCCTCTATCTGTATTAGCGGCTCCTCTGTATGCCGCCAATCCTCGCCGCCGTACCAAGTAATTTCATTGGGGATGGGAGGATTTATCTTTGTCCCCGCAGGGACAAGCTTATCATCATTTTCGTCGCAATACAAAATCCAGGCTAACTGCAACTGGGACAGATTATTCAGGCAGACCCGCAGCTTTGCCTGTTCCCTGGCCCTTGCCAGTGCGGGCATCAGAATCGCCATCAACAGCGCAATAACAGCGATTACCACCAAAAGTTCGATTAGCGTAAAACCTTTTCGTGCGTTCATAATAAGCATCCACTTTTGATATTCTAAAAACCACTTTTTGTTCATATATATTTCATATTATACCATAAAACTATTGTGAATTGAAGTTCAGTGCGGCAAAGTCACCATAAAATTTTTTTGCGGCGTGGTCGTAGGCCTTTGCTGCTTCAATCTCATCTTCGAAGGAGCCGAGGTAAATTCGTTTCCCATTAACGCGGATTTGTCCTGCCTGAGCGCCATCCTTCTAAATGTGTAGCCGTAGCAAAGGTGGCGATAAAAAGCATCAAACGAAGCAGAAGTCTGTAGAGCCAATCCGGGATGTCGATGTAAACTCTGATAATGTATCCCTCATTTGTTGTATTGCGTATGTGGTATTGAGTATTGCGGGAACGGATTTTGTGTCCCGCCGGCCAATATGTGGCCTTCTATAATTGGACGAACTTGCGCGTTTGGCCGAAAATTGAGGCATTTTTTGAAGTGTCAAATTCGCTAAGTACTTATGTAGGAAGGATTAAAAATTTTTTAAAAAATGGGATTTTTACCTCCTACCCCCCTGTGCATTTGGTCGAAAATCACCGCTTTTTCTGGCCTGATGATTAAAAGTTACCCATATCAAGGCAGCTGTGGCAGCAATATATTTTATCTCAATGGCCTATATTGCCGATTAATCTTTAACGTTAACAGTAGGCAGCTTTGAATGATTATTTAATTTATTTTATTTGACATTTGGTGTTATTTGTGGTAAGGTTTCAACGTTTTAGAGTTTATTCTTTTTTTGTCCCTCCGGAATATTCTCTTAATAAAAGTGAGGGACATATAGTTTAGTGACGGCCGCTTGTAAGGCCGAAGGAGTAATGTAGTGAGTACAGGTATAGTAAAATGGTTTAACGCAAGCAAAGGATTCGGATTTATCGTCCCCGATGACGGCGGCGATGATTTGTTCGTCCACCATTCGGAAATCAAGACGGAGGGATACGCCACGCTTGAAGAGGGCCAGAAGGTTGAGTTCGAAGTCGGACAGGGCAAAAAGGGGCCGTGTGCGACAAACGTAAATCCGGCCTAAAACGAAATGGTCAACGCTTATAAAAAGGCTCGGCTGAACTGCCGAGCCTTTTTATTTTTGTTCTCTAAACCGTTGGATAATTAAACTTAGTTATCTTTATTCCGCCTTCAAAGTAGTAATGACTATTGCGACAGAGGTTCGTAAAACTTCCCAGTTTTGTCACCAAATTTGTTTGTGAGGATGCCGAGTTTTTCGATTGTGCATTCGATTTTGTCACCCGGTTGGAGAAAATCGCCGGTAGCCATTGCCACGCCGGAGGGTGTGCCGGTGGCGATGATGTCACCAGGCTCCAGCGTCATTATGTAACTTAAAAAAGAGACTATATCGGCGACTGGGTAAATCATTTGCGCGGTGTTGGCTTTCTGGCGGGTCTGGCCGTTGACTTTAAGCTCCATATTTAAATTTTGCACATCGGCTATCTCGTCACTTGTGAGAAGATATGGGCCCATGGGGCAAAAACCATCGGCCCATTTACCGTTGAGCCAGTCGTAAAATTCGTCCCAAGGCCGCTTTGTTCTGTTGGTTTTGAAAGTGACACTTCGTGCGGAAATATCGTTGGCGATAGTGTAGCCGGCAACGTAATCGAGGGCTTTGGCCGGTTTGATGCATTTGGCGGTTTTGCCGATGATGACCGCCAGTTCGATTTCATAGTCGATTTCGTTGCTGTAGGCAGGCCAGGGAATCTGGTCTTCCGGGCCGATGATGGCCGTCGACGGCATAATAAAGGGTCTGGGGACGGTCGTTTGTTTCGGGGAATCTGAAAGGCCGAGCGAGAGGCCCGCCTCTTTTATGTGCTCGCTGTAATTTCCAGCAAGGGCAAGGAGTTTGCCGGGTCTGGGAATCGGTGCCATAAGCTTGACAGAGTCAGGCGGCGTAAGAGGGTCAACTGATTTGGTTAACTCTGCAAGTTTTATAAGACAATTCGGTCCTCTTTGTAGAATTTCAATTACACTTCGGGGCGGATTAGGTCCCGGCCAAATTGTCGGCACATCAATTAAGCCATTGTCAGTTAAGATACCGCAAGATACTAATTCATTTCTGGAATATGTTACCAAATTCATTTGTTTGCCATAAGTTCAATTAATCCGGTTCAGGGGCGGCGCATTTGCTTAATTGCCATCATATCAGCTTGAATAGGTTCAAGGGCGTTAGTCAGGGCCTGGTCAAAACAAGCATCAATTTCCCCTTCGCCGGAGGCCCAATTCAAGCAAATATGATTTCCTCTGTATACGGCCTGCTTTAATTCACTACCATCCCTTGAAAACCTGACTTTAAGGACCACATTGCAACTCATGGATGTTTCTATAGACCGTGCATATAACATCATCAACGAAACGTGTACTCCAATGATATTTTGATTTATTTGCTTGGGATCTCCGGGAGGAATACCAATTGCCTGAAAACCCTGGGTCAGCCACGTCAATACATGCTCATTTTTCACATTGCGGCACGCCACTCTACCCAATGACCTCTTGTTTCTGCGGACATCTTTGGTTGAGAGTAAACGAAATGAATTTGCTATTGCCACATCGTAATGAAGAATATCAGTGGAGAAACAGTCATCCAGATGAACCGGTTGCGTGCTGCATCCCAACAAGGCAGCTAAAACCAGATAGACGAAAATTAATGATAATCTACTATTTCTCATGCTCATATCTATGTCACTTCTTCTCAGTATTACAGAGGTCTTCAGCAATAGCGTCCGCCAATTGTATTGCTGCCTCATTTAAGGCATCGCGAACCCGTTTTCCCCCGTTCTCGGCCCACAACTCCACGGCCTTGTCGAGGTCAACATTATCCACGCCCAGTGGCCTGGTGATTTTCAACTCTTTATTACGATAGATACTATTACCCCTGGCAACTGGGTCGTCCTTTTTCGGTCTTTGTCGGAAGTCATAAAGCGTTTCCGTCTTCGGCAGCATAAAGGTTTCGCAACTGACATTGATATCTTTAAATTTACATGAGAACCGATAGGATGCAATTATATACAAGACAGTATCAGCCTCGGAATTATTGAAAGATTTAAGCATCCACTCATTTCCGCTTTCGCGTACCAAACCGGCTTTATTTAAATGCAACCAATCTACTTTACGAAGCGAGCTTAAAATAGCTTTACCAAGAATAGGTGGAAAGTCATAATCAAGAAGGACATTTCGAATCGGTCCAACGTACTTATCCGCCTTTTTGGCCTGTCCCTTCTCAATAGAAGCATCAATTAAAGCTGGAATCAGTCCGCCTCCCATCGCTTCTGCGACTTTGGAGCCGGCAATGTCGGCATTTATTTCCTGCTGTTCAACACCCAACATTACATTGGTAGAACCAAGATGTCTTCTTGCCTGTTCTGAGAGGGGATATCTCGGTCCAGTACAACCAGCCAATACCATTAAAAGTGCTGTAATTCCAAAAACACCAAATCTTTTCAATGAATTCATAACCGTATTCTCCTAAAAATTTAAAACAATGTTATTTATGTGGATACGATAATAGTCTCCTGTTCATATTGCGTCGTCAATTTCGCAGCTTACCAAATAGTATTACGAATATAACAAAATGCAACGCTTTTTGCACTAGCAATTTATACTGCCGCAAATGAAATGTCAACATGGAAACAGCATACAGATAAGCTTATCAAATTTGTTGTTTATTTGACTGCTCCGGCTTGTTCGAGAAGCTCTGCGACCTGCTTTCTCTCGAATGGCATGGTTTGCCATATTTTCGAGTAAGCGGATTTGCCGTGATTATCCCTTATGTTGACATCAGCACCTTTGTCGAGCAGCGCCTTTACCGTATCAGGTCGGCCTTCGTAGGGACATCGCACCGCAAGCATCAGCGCGGTACAGCCGTCTTCGTCCTTTGCGTTTACCTCGGCACCGTTGGCCAGCAAAAGTTCGACGACACTGCTGTTGGCCACAGCGGCAGCGTACCTCAGGGCGGTTCGGCCGAGTTTATCTTTTGCATTTACATCTGCGCCGGCTTCGAGCAGTGCTCTATCAATATCCGTTTGACCTTTGATTCTTAAAGGCAGTCTGGTTATCCCAAAACTGTAATCAAATTTCTCTGCAATTTTGCCTGTTACTTGTTCGCTGGAAGGCTGGGAAGTGCAGTCGCATCGTCTTTGAGCGGCGCATATCAACGGTGTTTGGCCATTATTATTCCTCGCATTCACATCAGCTCCTTTCGAGAGCAGGGCCAGCACAGTACCAGTATATCCCTTGATTGCGGCGAGCATCAGGGCAGATGAACCTTCGATGTTCTTCGCATTGACATCAGCGCCATTGTCGAGCAATGCTTTTACGCTTTCTGTACGTCCTTTCGAAGCCGCCGCGATTAAAGCCGTGTCACCTGATTTTGTTTTTGTATTGACATCGGCACCGTTGTCCAGCAATTCCTTTACGACGAGCGAGCGTCTTGTTTGTCCCTCGGCAGGTGCTCCTGCCGCCGCTAAGAACAATGCGCTATAGCCATCTTCATCCGTGGTGTTTACGTTTACTCCATTCACCAGTAATCTCAGCAGTGTTTCGAAGCGGCCGGATTCGGCCGCCAACATCAGGGCGGTCCGGCTATCATTGTCGGTTGTATGAAGGTCGGCACCGGCATCCAGCAATATTGCAGTTGCTTCGGTGTGTCCGTTTGCCGCGGCCTGCATAAGTGCCGTTCGGCCGTGCTTGTCCTTTCTGTCCACGTCACCGCCTTTAACCAAGATGGCTTTTATTGCAGCGGTGTCACCTTTCTTAGCCGAGGTAATAAGCTGCGAACCACAGCCGGCACAAAAGAGGATTGACAGAATACAAATTGCGAGTAGAGGTTTTATGTGTGTAATATACATTGTTGTCTCCTGCAAAAATCCTTAATCTAAAATTTCCCCTGTAACACTTTTTCAGGATACTTTGTCGCCGTTGGATTTTACATAAATACCAGAACCTTCCATGAATTGCAATAATCTCCAAGCTCTTTTGGCATATTTAGCTGCTCTATTTTTTGCGAGATTTTATAAATTAAATTGGCTTGGCAATATGAGTAAAATTTGCGATAATCCTGTCGAAGGAAACCCTTTTTGGGAATTGTCAAAATGACGCTCAAGGATTTATGGTCGAAGACAAGTAACTGGGTTCGCAGCCATAAGGTAGTTCGCGCTAAGAACTATAATCATCCATCCCTGGATGATGAGGGTTTTATTACTACTGAGGCGGAAACCACCCAGCCGGAAGAGTCGACCCAGCCCATTGAGACTGACAGGGAACAAACTGCGATAGAATCGGTTCAGTCGAAAGGTAAGCTCGAATCGCTTGAAAAACTGCAGGCCAGCTTCAATAAACTCATTGAGCAGCTTCAGGGCATAAATGAGCATCTCGATAGACAGATAACTCAGCACGAAGATTTGATGGACAGAATCGATAAGCTGCCGAAGCTGCTGGAGAGCTTCCCTGCTATCGTGGATAACCAAAAGCAGTTGACCGAGCAGCTAATCGAACAGCTCAAGGCAGGTACCTTAAAAGATGAGCAGTTTATTGATGCCGTCGAAAAGCTTCCGACCGAGACCGCCAAGCAAACAGACGCACTGGTGGAAATCAATAACCAGCTTGCCGCTTCAGCCGATGTAGATGTGCAGATGACCGAAAGTTTCAATAAATTCAACCAGACTCTGGACAAGTTGAGCCAGACCACGCTCAGCCACAGTAACAGCATCTCGCAGATGACCAAGACATACGCCGCCAGCGACAGATACCTCAAATACATCGTATCGAGACAAAACAAACGTTTTATGTGGATATTTGTGACCGCTATGGGCGTATGTGTTCTGGTCGTTCTAATACTGGTTGGTATCATTATTTACCTTGGGCGGTAGGCAAAATCCTGCCTATATCCAAACTGCATATCTCTATTTCTACGGTACTTAGGGAAAATTACATCTTTTTTTCTTGTCAAATTAATAAAAATGCTGTATAATGTGTTTTTTAATCTTTGAAGTGAAAGTTGGTAGGGGGCTTCTCGTTTTGGGCTTTCCACCATAACAAGTCGCTTTTTTACAGTCTCAAAGAGGTGAGTTCGGGGCGTGATGCAAAATGAGGAGCTTTTTTCGAGCTTTTAAAAAATCTATAGGAAAAAAGGTGATAATTTTGCATGTTGGTGGACTGTATAGTTTAGATGTTGTGTAATTCGACGGCTGCAGGTATGTATCTAAGTTATTGTAATATTTTTGTCATACAATTTAAAAGGGCGGGATATGAGAAGAAATCTGAAACGTTTATTTAGTTCATTATATTTGGTTAATTATCTTTCGAATATAGATTATTTTTTTGTAAAAGCACAACTAATTATATTGATATTAAAATGAAATGTGCAGTACTTGTTTTTATAATACTTGTATTAACGGGTGGAATAGCTCCTGGAGTATGCGATTCTGAGGATATTTTAGTATCAAAACAGTTAATAAAGGCCCAAAGTTTTGAACCAGGCAACGACAATCCTGATATTAAACTCAGGCAAGGTCGGGAAGAAACCTATACTAACACATCGGGAACGATAAAAGCTTATTCTAATTCCTCATGTCCTTCATGGGTCACGGCTATCGATAGAGAGGGTTCTGATGGAGGACATTTAACCGTCCAAATTGATTCTTGTCAAGTTTTTGAATACATTGTTTATAACTGTCCCCAATTTGGTGGGACAGGATACGTAGCTGACTTAGAACCTGATGACGTATTCATAGAATGGGATGAAGACCCTTGTCACGGGAACATAGGTTTTTTTAGTTTTAGTGGCGAATATGTTCAAGAGACCCCCTCGTACATTCAGGTCACAGGTTCTGATATTACCAATTGGACTGTACATAAAGTAACAAGCAATGGTACACTGGCAATAACAGACGATGGTTATAATGAGCACGATGCTATTCATTTTATTTTTTCACCTGCCAAACTCACAAAAGTTAGTGATATTAATGAGGGTAATTGTGTAGGGCTTAGTGATGAGATAACGTATACTATTTGCTACACCTATCCCAACGACCTAAACTTACCGGATATCTACGATATTAATATTGTTGACTATTTGCCTGTTGGGGCCGACTATAATTCATCTGACCCCTGTGGATTTTATGACCCGTGTTCCCATACCGTTATCTGGAATATCGGAACGGTATCAGCGGGGGATGCAAACTGCGTTTCAGTAACAGTGGAAATCAATGGATGTATTCTGGAATGCGGCATAATCACAAACACTTGTGGAATCAAAGATGGAGACCTAACCCTGGACAGTGCCCATGAGAACACCCCTGTATGCTGCGCAAGCAATCCCTCCCCGACTTACGAAGCGACAGTCGATTTATATATTAATGGTCTTAAACTCACATGGTGTCAGGG
>CAZUTR010000020.1:0-17156 GCA_964623545.1 uncultured Pirellulales bacterium
CACCAATTGCAAATCCTGAGCCGCGATTGCTGTGTTTGTGCAGTTCGGGATGCTTTGTGTATTTTTTGAAATCATAATTTTTAACCTCGGTGCTGAATGTGGAGGGAAAGGTCGAGGCGTCGAAAATAGTTGTTTTGGCGGCGCCACTTTTGCCATCCAATATCGCCTGCCAAAGTGATTTGACATCGTGTCCCAAAGGACAGACGATTCCCATTCCGGTTATTACAACTCTTTCTTTTGTTTCTTTGTCAATCATATTTCTTTAGTACCACTGCTGTGGTTTGTCCGCCGTAAGTGTAGCTGCAGCACAAGGCATATCGAATATCTTTTCGCAACTCTTGTTTTACAATATTGAGATTACAGCCATCGGCTTTTCTGTCACAGTTTTTCGCGGCTGGGATTATGCCTTCACTCACAGCACAAGCAGCCGCGATAATATCAAGTGCTCCACTGGCTGCTCCTGTGGTACTTAGCATACTTTTTGTCGGCCAAACGGGGATATCAGCTACCGCTTCGCCGAGGGCTGATTCGATACCTCTTGCTTCAGCCAAATCATCCTGCGGTATGCCTGTGCCGTGGGGGATAATCAGGTCCAAATCCTTCGGCTCAATTTCAGCGTCAGCCATTGCCTTTTCTATTGCTATTTTGATACCTTTGCCGTCCGGCTCGATGTGTTCATACTGCTGGTTTATACTGCAGCTGCCGGCGAAGCCGACAATCTCAGCGTAGATCTTTGCTCCTCGTTTGAGAGCATTGTCTAATTTCTCGAGGACTACTATGCCCGCCGCCTCACCAAAGACCGAGCCCTTTGCATCGGCATCAAATGGTCTGCAGGCAGTGTCGGGATTATCATTATTCTCGGTTGTAGCCCTTTTTAGCAGGCACTGGCGAATCGCAATAATCGGATTTACCTTCGCCTCGGCACCTCCTGCGAGGGCATAGAGGATGTTGCTACGGGCTATGATTTGTGCAGCCTCACTTATAGAAAGATGTGCTGAGGCCTCTGCGCAGGTGATAGTGTTGCCTGGACCCTGAATATCGTGGATGATACCTACATGGCAGGCGAGCATGTTCGGCAGATATTTCAACAGCCAAAGCGGAGTTACCAGCTCAAGGCCGTCTTTGCCCCACTTGTGAATATTAAATTTTCCATCGGTCTTACTTGCCACTACAGCCGGGGCCAGTTCGACCATATCGCAGCTTATAAGTCCTGCCCCGAGATTGATAGCCGTTCGGGTCGGCTCTATCGGTGTTCCATCGGGGACGTTTTGGGGGTCGATTGCTTTTGTGATGAGCTTGCTGTCTATTAAGGCTTCGTGGGCGGCGACGACCGCCAACTCAATATCTCTTGACATCAACTTAACGGCTTTGCGGTAACTCTTCGGAACAAACGATTGTATCTTAAATTCGGGGACCTGCCCAGCTAATTTACAGGTAAACTCGGCAGGGTCAAAGGCGGTGATGGTGTCTATGCCGCATTTACCGGCGCAAAGACCGCTCCACATATCCTTGGCTGTCAATCCAAGGGGGCTGATTGCCCCGAGGCCGGTAATTGCCACCCGAGCCGAATTCACTATTCCGCCTCCGAGAGTGTTTTGCCGAGACTGTTATCCAAAACTATCTCTCCCAGAAGTGATTTGAAAGTATCAGTAAATACGAAGTTTTCCTCGGGAAACTGTTTTCCGGCAAGATTTTGGTCTATATGGCTGAACATCAAGTCTATGTCTGCAACCAGTTTGTCGGCGCAGGTGATTTTTCCCGTTGTACTTGCTGCTTCAGGAGACAGCGACTCGATTTGAGCGGCTATTAATAGTGTGTCACCGGGTCTTATAAATTCAAAAAAGACGCATTTTTTTATTTTTGCAAGAATGACCTTTTCCTCGAATTTTTTGGCTTCGCCGACAAGTATGCCTGCGGTCTGCGCCATCGCTTCAATCATGAGCGTCTCGGGCATAACAGCAAAGCCGGGGAAATGGTCGTGCAGATGTTCCTCGGCGAGGGTTACGTTCTTCAGTGCTACGGCTCTTTCACCGCTTTGAAACTCAACGAATTTGTCTATCCAAATCCAACGCAATTTTGCACTCGAAAGTTATCAATTGTTATACAGCCCCGGGTAGAACCCAGGGCCTGGTTTTGCTATTTCTAATGTTTTTTCAAAATTGGTCCGTTGCGCGAACGAATATGTCGACAAGACGTTAGTTAAATACTATTAGCCAGCTTTCAGTTTTGTCTCAACATGATTCACAATTGCATTAACTGTGAACAAATCAGCCAGCTTGTTAATGTCCGGGTCTTTCTCAAACTCGGAGAAGTCAGAATGCGGCATTTTCTCTCGCAGCATGCTCAGTCCTTTGTCTGTCAGTTTGCCGTTATCGATATACTCCGGGTCATTCATCACGCTTTCAGCGGGGAACAGCTCTTCCCGCGGAATCTTTATTCCAAAAGCTTTCTCAAGCCGAAATATAATGTCCAAAAAATCGATGCTTTCAGCTCCCAAATCTCCCATCAGCGTAGCTTCTGCTGTAACCTCATCGTCGTCGACCCCAAGGGCATCGATTAAAACTTCCTGAACCTGCTTAAAAATCTCGTCGCGACTCATTGCCATAATCTTTTACCTCCAGTATCCTTAATTAGTCTTTAGTATTCAGCAAAACCAAATCATCACCGACTCGAAACAACTGTCACATTAACAGTTTCCATCGCTTTTTCATATTCTCAATAATCTGCGCGTCCACAGCCGCCATCGCCGAATCCGTATCCGCCAGGTTAAAGTGCCGCAGTGCGAATCTGGCTTCGATTATCTGCTCGTTTTCCGATACGCCGGAGCCAATGAAACTACTGATGTTCTCTTCAATTGTTTTGGCCTCGATAGTATATTCTATCTGCGAACCCGGTGTTAAAAAGCTCTTATATTTTACATTTCTGGCCTGTTCAAGCAATACCATACTGTGTGCATAATTTTCTGCTTCGCGGACAAGCCAGGATGCCGATTCAATCAGTCCCTCAAGCAGAAGCACTCCCGGCAGAACGGGGAAGGTCGGAAAATGGTCGGCCAGGTATTCCTCAGACAAAGAAACGCTTTTAATGGTCTTTATCCGCTTGCCGGTTTCCAGAGAAACAATCCTGTCAATCAGTATAAATTTCATAATCTTTACAGCCGAATTAAATATGCCAAACATGATGTACCAATTTTAGGCATTTTAGTGATACTCAGCTATTTTTCCAGTCTTTTTTTGCCTTTTTGGCACCTGCTTTAGAATTGCAGAAACTCCTTTACATTTCAAACTCAATTTGGTAAGATATAGGATAATCTAAGGAGTGGTGGTGAGAAAGAGCTTTTGTTTTTCTACTTTACTTTCTCCCAAGAAGATTGGTTATTTTCCGAGATTGTTTCTTCGCTTACACAGTTGGAGGTACAAAATGAAACGTATTGTTCTGATGACGGTGGTAGTTTCTGTGTTGTTGATGGGGCCCAGATGTGCATTTGGTGTTGACCCGCTCAATCTTGGGCCTGAACAACTCGTTGAAGCTGACGGCATTGCCATTGATGTTGGTACCTACTCTGTGCCAACCTTCGTAGACTGGGACAACGACAATCTAAAGGACCTGATAATCGGTGGCAAGGATGGAAAAGTTCGTGTGTACATTAATGTGGGAACAGAACCCAATCCACAATTTTCAAGTTCGAATTCCTTTTTTGCTCAATCCAATGGAACGGATCTGATTCGTACTGGGTCGGGATGTATGGGCTGCTTTCCTCGAGTGGTTTACTGGGATTCGGATACTCTTAAGGACCTGCTCCTTGGTCGGTCGGATGGAAAAGTTGAAATCTTCTTGAATATCGGCACCGACGAAAATCCAACCTTCGATGGCGGAACATTGCTCCAGGTAGGTCAGCCCGGCTTGAAGGCAAACATTAGCGTAGGATCCCGCGCGACACCCGCGGTGGTGGACTGGAACAACGACGGCAAAAAAGACCTTGCAGTTGGTGCATACGACGCGAAAATACATCTGTTTATAAACGAAGGGACCGACACCGAGCCGAATTTTATCACTCAAACCTTTGCACAAAACAATGACAGCGACTTAACTGTGCCATCCTCACGTTCAAGTCCTGACGTCCTCGACCTTGATGGTGACGGCAAAAAAGACATTATTACAGGTAATACTAATGGCCAACTTCTGTTCTACAGCAACACAGGTACTGACTCGGAGCCAAGCTTCTCAGGTTACGTGGCCGTCGAGGCCGACGGTGTTCCAATCGACCTACCAAGCACCCCGCGATCCAGGCCGTTCGTTTGCTACTGGACGGGTGACGGCTACTTCGGTCCTATAGATGGTTACCTCGATGTGCTCATCGGAGCGTATGATGGGAATGTGCATTTGTATCAGGGCAAGCCGGAGCTAGGTGATATTGATAAGGATGGAGTTATCGACTTTGCCGATTTTGCATTGTTCGCTAACCAGTGGCAGCAAACCAGCTGCGGCGAATGCGGCGGGGCCGAGTTGACCGGTGACGGCAATGTCGATATTAGCGACTTGAAGGAATTTGTCGAAAACTGGCTCTTCGGTACTTAGAAATTATTATTCTTGAATTTCTATACGTGGAACTTAATCCCAGTTTTTTGACTTTGCTCCAAAACCCCAGAAATTCCTTTACATTTCTAAGCTAATTTGGTAAAATATACATTATTCCAAGGAGGGACGATGAGAAAGTGGTTTTCCTGCCCAACTTTCTCCTGAAAAATTTTGTTTTTTTGAGTTTGCTTTTTCGCCTACATAGTTGGAGACAAAAAAATGAAACTTACTGTGTTGATGCTGGCAGCTGGTTGTGTATTGATATCGATACAAAGCAATGGTTTTTGTTCCGACCCGCTTAATCTCGGACCAGAGGAACTCGTTCAGGCAGGTGAGCCGCCCGAGGATATATGGGTATTTGGATACTCCGTACCGTCCTTTGTGGATTGGAACAACGATAATCTGAAGGATTTGGTTGTTGGTGAAGGCGGCGGTGGTTTTTCTGCATTCGTGCGGGTGTACCCCAATGTTGGAACCGAATCCAGTCCTGTTTTTACAGATTCCTTTTACGCCCAGTCTAACGGCTCGAACTTGACACACTACTGGTCCGACTGCAATTGTGGGTGCCTGGGATTGTTTCCACGTGTAGTTTATTGGGATGTAGATAACCGTAAAGACCTTATCGTGGGTACGGCAGACGGGTATGTAAAATTATTCCTGAATATAGGCACCGACAGCGACCCCAATTTTGACGGAGGAGCACTGCTACAGGTAGGTCCTTCGGATGCGAAAGAAGACGTTAATGTTGGTCTGCGAGCGACACCATGTATCGTGGATTGGAATAACGACGGCAAAAAAGACCTTGCGGTCGGTGCACTCGATGGGAAAATACATCTGTTTTTAAATGAGGGAACCGATACTGAGCCAAACTTTATCACTGAAACTTTTGTGCAGGAGGATGGCAACGACCTAATCGTGCCGACCTTGCGTTCAAGTCCTGACATTCTTGATATTGATGGTGACGGCAAGAAAGACCTTCTCACAGGTAATACTTATGGCCAACTTCTGTTCTATAGCAATGTAGGCACCGACTCGGAGCCAAACTTCTCAGGTTATGTTGCTGTAGAGGCCAACGACGTTCTAATCGACTTTATTGGTGAGCCGCGTTCCAGGCCGTATGTGTGTTACTGGACGGATGATGGCTATCCAGATGTGCTCATTGGAAGCAGTTGCAGTTATGGAAATGTCCATCTATTCCAGGGCAGACCGGAGCCAGGGGATATGGATATTGATGGTGATGTGGACTTCGTGGATTTCGCATTGTTCGCTGACCAGTGGCAGCAAATTGGCTGCGGCGAATGCGGCGGCGCTGAGTTGACGGGCGACGGCAATGTAGATATTAGCGACCTGAAGGAGTTTGTCGAAAACTGGCTCTTCGGCACTTAGAAATGGTTGATACAAAATATAATTCTTGAGTTGCACCGAGCTGAGTTGTGTTCTCTGCGCTATATTTTCATTCACTTCAATTCACTTGTATCTTTGTGTCCCAATGACTATACTTTTTTGCCTATGAATATACGCGGTGCGAAAATTTCGGATGCCAAGGTCATATACTCCCTTATCAGTTCCTACGCTGAGCGGGACAAGATGCTGTTTCGGTCGATGGCGGATATTTATGAGAACCTGCAGAGCTTTACAGTAGCCGAGATGGATGGCAAGGTGGTGGGCTGTTGTGCGCTCGAGATTATCTGGTCCGATTTAGCGGAGATAAAATCTCTGGCAATTGCTGAGCAATACACCGGCAGGAGAGTTGGCAAGGCTCTGGTTGAGGCGGCTGTCGAAAAGGGGTGTCAACTCGGTGTGCCACGAGTCTTTGGGCTTACGCTAAAACCGGAATTTTTTGAAAAACTCGGCTTTGAGAGAATCGAGAAAGATAAACTTCCAATGAAGGTCTGGAGCGACTGTGCCCGCTGTCCCAAGCAGCAGAAATGCGATGAAACAGCCGTTATTAAAGAAATTCGATATTCGAGTTTATAGAGGATACGTTTTTTATCCTACTTGGCGTCTTTGGAAAAGGGCGATAGCCAGGGACAATATCGCTGCTGTGTAGCATAAGGCATAGGTTGCACTAATAAGGATGTATTTTAGGGGGACCTGACTGCCCTCGTAGATAGCGTCACTTATCCAAAAAATCTGCAGGTTGGGGACAAGGAATCTTGCGATTTTGGCCCACAAATGAGACTCGGCAAATCTGCCAAAGGTGTAATCGCTCACGAGGCCTAATAAAAAGATGCCGATGCAGGCACATAGCGTAACTATAATGTTAAACCTCGAAGAAAAGGCCACCGCAAGAGCCACAATGATAATGGCGGCGAGAAGAAGTAATACCGAAGCGTAAATATCCAGAGAGTTAATGCCGTTATTTTGCGGATTGAACTGCCAATTCTGGTCTATAAAGGCGAGAAAGACTATGCCGAGCGTACAGAATATCGCAAGAGTAATGAGGGCGGTTGACGAGAATTTCCAATCGTAAATATAATTTAGAAAAGCGCTTAGAATAAGTGTTCCCATTACAATAACGGCCGTGCCCGCCAAGACTGTCCAGTCGAAAGGGTCATTTACCGATTCGAGGCAGCCGTGCCTTATTGCCATAAGAAGTGCAATGGTGCAGATGTAATGTGCCAGGATTACTGCTGCGGCGACGCCTAGGAATTTGGCAATAATAAATATGGGACGTTGAATCGGCTTGCTTAGAACAGTAATTATGGTTTTATTCTCAATTTCCTCAGCTACAGCCCCGGAAGCTGAAAATATTGCAATGAACAAGCTTGTCAGAAACAACGTAGATAAACCTAATTCGCGTAAGAGCTTATTGTCATCTCCCATTGTGTACATCGCGATTGATGGACTGATGGCGATAAGAAGCAGAGCGGCAACAATAATTATAGCGTAAATTGGCTGTCTTATTGTTTCTATGAAGGTATTTTTAGCTAATGTGAATAATCTGCTCATTTTTCTCTTTCCGTCTACGCAGCTCTGCGCCATTAGGTTCGTTGATTCCCAAGACGAATTTCGATGCTGTTGGCGAAACTCAAATCGCTGGACAATATAATTTTCGGACAAGAATTTTTTAAGACGCAGTTTTGTTTTTTCACAATTGTTTCTATGCTTTCAGGCAGTTCATTGTTATATTATGTCGTTTTGAGTTTGTAAAGATTATAACCTGTTATATATTGATTTTGTTTTTCACTTAACATACGGTGAAGAAGCGAAATTGGACGTAAATAATGGCATTATCATCCAAACCTGCTAAACGCATAGCACTTGCATCGCTGATATTAAGCGTGCTGTTTTTTGTAGTTACCCTGCTGGTAGGGCGATGGAGCAGCTTCTTCGCTGTTTATGCGATAAGCTGGCTAATCGGTTCGGCGGCGTTGATTTGGTTTTTCCTAACGTTACAGTTCCATCAGCGAACTCTGGCCGAGCAGGAAAAGCTCGATATGAGCCAGCTTGCCAAGGACAAGCAAAGTTCGACAATCTTCCAAGCGGAAGGTGAACGCAGCGGCTTGTTCGCGGTTGCTCAACGTCGGCTTGAGATATTCGAAAAATGGTTCTTGGGTATATTCTCAGCAGTTATTGCCATATATCAAATAGGAATAGGTATTTTCCTGTTTTATTCATTAAAAGGTACTTTGGCCGGGCCTGAAATCGAGTTCAAGCAACCTTTGATTTGTGCAGTTTGTATGACAGCGGTGGCGTTTGTCAGCTTTTTAATCTCGCGATACTCTACTGGGATGTCAGCCAGTGCGGTTGAATGGAAACCGTTGAGAGCGGGGGGGAGCATCTTTCTTGGCATAGCGGTTTTGTGCTTTGCACTTGCAATCGGTTTGGCGCTGGCACAATTCAAGATGTTCGTGACGGTGAATGTAATCGCGTGGATAATTCCAATCCTTTTGGTTGTTCTTGGTGCAGAGACAGGCCTAAATCTTGTTCTCGATATATACAGGCCGCGGATAAAGGGCCAATACAGTAGAAGCGCGTTCGACAGCCGACTGCTCGGTGTTATCAATGAGCCGGGTGGCTTGTTCAGGTCGCTTGCGGCAGCGATTGATTATCAGTTCGGATTCAAGGTTTCTCAAACGTGGTTCTATAAACTGCTCGAAAAGGCGATAGTACCTTTGGTTTTGTTTGGGGCTATCACGATGTATTTGTTAAGTTGTATCGTGATAGTGGCGCCGAACGAGGAGGCGATAATCGAGCATTTCGGTAATCCTGTAGACGCAGATGGGCAGGTCAGACTGATTGAGCCGGGACTAAGTTTCAAATGGCCCTGGCCTATCGGTATTGCTTATAAATATCCAACTAAAAAAGTGATGGAGCTTAACATCGGCTTTGTCCCAAAGAAAGATAAAGACGAGAACAAGGCTGGGTACGGTCCTTTATTGTGGGGCAAGACCCATTACGAGCAGGAGTATCAATTGCTCGTCGCCAGTGAACAAACAGTCGGTGAATCCGATACAGGGGCTGTGCCTGTTAGTCTTGTTATGGCTGCTATTCCCGTGCAGTATAGAATCAAAGACTTGTACTCTTTTGTCTATGGCCATAATGAGCCGGAGGCGGTTCTGGAGGCCATTTGTTATCGAGAATTATCGAGGTTTGCAGCCAGCGCAAAGATTGAAGTTGATGACGAAGCGACTATGAATCAGAGTTTGCTTGGGGCGGGTCGTGCCGAGGCGAAGAAGATTTTGACTGAGCGAATTCAAACGGCAGCCGAAGCGGAAGGGCTGGGTGTTGAGATTGTATTTCTCGGTCTGCAGGGAATTCACCCGCCGCCTGATGTTGCCACCGATTATCAACAGGTCGTTGGGGCGGTTCAAAAAAAGCAGGCGCTTATTCTTCATGCGGATGCACTGAAAAACAGGATTTTAAGCAGTCTTGCAGGTTCGGTAGAAGGAGCCGGTGAGCTTTACCGACTCGCGGCACGATATCAGCAGGCCAGAGAGCAGAGAAATGAAGTCGAAGTCGAAAGAATAGGAAAGCTTCTGGATAAAGCTTTTGCCGAGGCGAAGGGTGATATCTATAGAACATTAAGAGAAGCACAGAGTGATGCCTTTGAGAAGGCGACACTAGCACGTGCAACCGGCGAGCGATTCGCAAGTCAGCTTAAGGCGTATCGGGCGGCTGAAGAGATTTACGTTCGCGAACAAAGATTAGCAGTTTTCGAAGAAGCTTTTGATAAGATACGAAAATTTGTAGTGGTCGCTGAGCCGAACGATGCTCAGATTTTTATTGTTGACCTTCAGGAAAAACTAACGCCAAGTTTGTATGACATAAGTGGTTTTGAGGAGAGCAGCGAAAAATGAAAAATTTAGCGGTTACAATCTTTATAATCTTAATCGTGCTTGTTCTTGGATTGTTTCTTATCTGCTTTCAGGTAAGGGAGACGGAATCGGCGCTTGTAACGACTTTTGGCAAGCCGACTCGCACATGTATCGAGCCAAAGTTGTATTTTAAGTGGCCTGTTCCGATTCAGAAGGTACATAAATTCGACTCTCGCATGAGAGTTTTTGAGGCGGACCTCGGTGAGACTACGACCAAAGGAGCTGTTCCGATTATTGTAAATACTTATGTGGTTTGGAAGATTGCGGAGCCGCTGGCATTTTTTAATGCTGTAGGGACGGTGGCGGAGGCGGAAAAGAAATTGTACAGCCAAATAAGTGATACCCAAAACAGGGTTGTCGGCAGACACTGGTTCGGCGAATTTGTCAATAGTGACCCTGCGAGGATAAAATTCGAAGAGATTGAAGAAGAGATGCTCGCTGATATTGGGCAGACTGTTAGGAATAATTATGGTATTGAAATTAAAGCAATCGGTATCAAGCAGCTCAAAATCAGTGAGGATGTGAGTAAAGACGTTTTCGAGCGGATGCGTGCTGAAAGGAATCGCAGGACAGAGGCCACAATCGCTCAGGGAAATGCGGAGGCAACGAAGATACGAACCAATGCCGATTCCAAGAGAAAAGAGCTGTTGGCTGCTGCTGAGGCGAGGGCCAAGGCGATACGAGCGATGGGTGACGCCGAAGCTGCCCAATATTATGAACTGCTCCGAGAAGACCCGGAGCTTGCGATATTCCTGCGAAACACCGAGGCCCTGAAGAACGCCTTGAGAGAAAGGTCGACTATTGTGATTCCCGCCGACTCAGAGCCATTCAAATACTTGAAGGAGATACCCAATATCAAGCCAAAAAAATAATCGAGACTTGATTTTTACCGGATGAAAAGAAATTCAAGAAAAAACTTTATGACAGAACGAGATGAAAACAATTCGAAAATAGGCAGCCAGGCAGAGCAGGTACAAACGCCCGAAGAGGCGGTAGGCGAACTTGGCGCGGCCGGCAAGTCGCTCTCGGAGGCGCTTAGAATCAGCTTTATTATTCTAAAGGTCATAATGGTTGTGCTGGTTGTTTTTTTTCTGGCTTCTGGTTTCAGAACTGTTGGTTCCGGTGAGCAGGGACTTGTTTTACGATTCGGCAAGATACAAGGTGTGGGTGAAGAAAGACTGCTTGGGCCCGGGCTGCACTGGATATTCCCTTATCCGGTAGATGAGATTATAAGAATTCCTGTTGAGAAAAAGGTTACTTTGGCAATCAATTCATTTTGGTATTTCGAGAAAACACCGGGACAAAGACCGCGACCACAATTGAATCCTGTACGGGAAGGTTATTGCCTTACGAGGAACGAAAAGCAGGATGAGGTCGCCTGGGGCTTTTCAGGCAGTGACTACAATATAGTTCATTGTAAATGGCAGCTCACTTATAAAGTTGACGACCCGGAGAGATTCTTTAAGAATAACTATGTTGATATCGAGGGGCTGCAGGCCGGACAAAACTATGCGGATGTTATCGAGGAAAATATAAGCCCGCTGCTGAAGAGTACTTTCGAAGATGCCGTTGTAACTACGATGGTCCATTACTCTATCGACGAGGCAATTCAGAGTCAGGACAGGATTCCAAAACACGTTAAGAGATTGCTTCAGCGAAAACTTGACAGTATCGAGAGCGGAATAAAAATCATATCGGTATATCTATCAGACATTACTTGGCCTCGCCAGGTTGACAGGGCATTCCAGGCGTCGATAACAGCGAGCCAGGACCGTGAAAAGGTGATTAGCGAGGCCAGACTTTATTCGGATAAGACTCTTAGTGAGACGGGCGGTCCGGTCGCCTCGGAATTGCTTGAGATAATTAACAGTGAAGAAACAAGTGAAGAACGAAAAGAGTATCTGTGGTCTCAGGTGGCGGGTGAATCGGAGCGGGTTATTGCTGATGCACGGGCCTATCGAACTAAGATTGTCGAGACCGCAAGAGCGAACGCTGAATACTTGCACCAAATACTTCCTGAATACCGTAAACGGCCGGAGCTTGTCATTCATAAAATTTATCAGGATGCTATCCTGGAGGTCCTTGACAATGCGGTTGAAAAAATAATTCTTCAGCCTTCAGAAGTTACAAAAGGAAGAGAAGTCAGGATACTTATAAACAGAGACCCATTAACGAAGCAAAAACCAGGGGAGAAGAAATAACAGTTATACAAAAGATAAGAATTATGGGTCACGAGCATTTACAATTGAAGCAGGAGATTAGCGTCGAGCATACTCGCGGAAAGCAGATTCGTGTAAGTATTGCGTTACTGGGTACGATGGCCGGTGGCGTGCTTTTAATAAATAGCCAGGTTTCCAGGCCTATCTTTGGCAGCGGCAGTGAGCAATCTCAGTTTCTGGCGATGGTAGGGGCAATACTTCTCGGTGGACCCATCGTATGGCATGCGATAAAGAGCTTAATCCGTGGGGAATCGCATATGGATGAATTGGCGGCGCTGGCGATACTGGCTGCTTTTGCGACACAGAACTATGTAGCTGCCGGGATGATTGGATTCTTTATGCTGCTCAGCGAGCTGGTGGAAACACGAACCGCCCTTGGTGCTCGTGCGTCGATTGAGTCGTTGATTAAGCTAACGCCCACAAGAGCCAGTCTTATAACGGCCGATGGCACTGAGAAGGAGGTGAAGGTAAGTCAACTCAAGACAGGTGATTATATTCGTGTCCGTCCCGGTGATAACATCCCGGCTGATGGTGAGGTTACGAACGGACTTAGCTCTGTTAATGAGGCAACGATAACGGGCGAGTCTCTGCCTGTGGACAAGGTTCCGGGGATGGGTGTTTTTGCAGGTACGAATAATCTAACGGGTGTTCTGGATATTGTGGTGACAAAAGCGGGCAAGGATACCACTCTCGGGAGGGTACAGTCGTTGATAGTGCAGGCAGAACAGACAAAAATCCCGATTATGAGAATAGTCGACCGTTATATTAAGTGGTATGTGCCGACGGTTCTTATGATAGCGGGGATTGTCCTGTTTTTCACGAGGAACATAAATTATGCGATTACGATTCTTGTTATTTCCTGTCCGTGCACTTTGATTTTAGCGACTCCGACGGCTATGGTGGCAGCGATATCAGCTTCGGCCAGGCTTGGCATATTGATAAAAAATGTGGCTGACCTTGAGGTTGCCGGCAAAATGACGGCGATGGTGTTCGACAAAACGGGAACGGTGACTACAGGTCGGCTTTATGTTACGAAGCTTAATCCCGCAAATGGAGTCGAGCCAGCAGAGTTATTATCTGCGGCGGCATCTGCCGAGCAGATGAGCAAGCACCCGGCAGCGCGGGCTTTGCAGGAGGTCGCCAGAGAGGCAAATCTCTCATTGTCTTCGGCCCAGGACTTTAAAGAAACGCCCGGCAAAGGAGTGACTGCTTTAGTCGAGTCATCACAAATTATTATTGGGAGAGATACATTTTTGAAGGAAAACAACGTTGATATGAGTGGTGTTGCCGGCCCGGAGCTGCACGAAGAGCAAGGTTTCAGTACTCTTTATGTGTCGAAGGATGGCAAATGTATCGGCTGGATTGGTTTGCAGGATAAAACAAGACCTGAAGCCCAGCAGGCGGTTAAAGAGTTGGTTGATATCGGCGTAAAAAGGGTAACTATGCTGACGGGAGACAGGGGTGAAGTGGCGAACCGCGTTGCCGCTGAGCTGGGTTGTACCGACTATAAGGCACATTGCCTTCCGCAGGACAAATTGGCCATAGTTGAGCAGATTAGAAAGGACGGCCATACTGTCGTGGTTGTCGGAGACGGCATAAATGATGCGCCGGCCCTTGCAGCGGGTGACCTTGGGATTGCAATGGGCGCAGCGGGTAGTGACGTGGCTATAAATTCCGCCTCGATTGCGCTTATGAGTAACGACTTGAAGCGACTGCCGTTCTTGGTTCGCCTGTCACGAATGACGAGAAAAGTAATTGCACTAAATCTTGCGTTTGGAATCCTGTTTATTTTGCTCGGGATTTCATTTTTCTATGTGATTGAACCCGGAGTAGCTGCGGTTCTTCATTTTGTCGGCTCATTGATTGTTGTTTTTAATAGTGCTCGGCTTTTCCGCTACGGTGAGGAACTTGAGCACGAGGTATAAGGCCGGAGCGACAATCGAGTTGGCAAACGTGGGCGTCAACTCGTCTTGAAGCATATATGAGATATAAGAAATGGAATACGCTGTAGAAACTTTTTCATTGACTAAGGTTTTTACCGACTGGTGGGGCAGGAATAAGGTTTATGCTGTGGATGAGCTGGACCTGCGGGTTCGCACGAATGAAGTGTTTGGTCTTTTGGGACCTAATGGCTCGGGTAAAACAACCACACTGAAATTGCTTCTCGGTTTGCTTCATCCGACAAAGGGCAGGGCCTTATGCCTCGGTGGTGACGGAGCAGATACACAAATCAGCGCCAGAATAGGATTTCTGCCGGAGGAATCCTATCTCTACAGATACTTGAACGCCCGCGAAACACTGGATTTTTACGGTAGGTTGTTTTGTCTTGACCACCAAGTGCGGAAAATGCGAATCGAAGCGCTGCTCGATATGGTTGGCCTAAAGGGAGTTGCAAACAGGCCTGTCGGAACATATTCGAAGGGTATGGCGAGGAGAATTGGTCTGGCACAGGCACTTATTAACGACCCTGATTTGTTGATATTAGATGAGCCGACGACCGGCCTGGACCCTATCGGAACACGACAGATAAAAGATTTGATACTGCAGCTTGCCAAGCGAGGCAAAACAATTTTGCTCTGCAGTCATTTGCTTGCGGATGTCGAAGATGTGTGCGACAGGATTGCGATTCTCTACGGCGGCAGAATCCAGGCGGAAGGTAGGGTGCAGGATTTGCTGCGACAGACGGAAAAGCGAGAAATTACAACCGGCCGTATCAGCGATACTGCTATCGAGAGGATAAAACAGATTGTGCATGAAGAGGAGTCTGAGTGCATCGTAAGCTCTCCGATAGACAGACTCGAGACATTTTTCATCAAGACTGTTGCAACTGCTCGCGAGCAGGCCCAGCCGATAAGTGGTGCCGACAGCACGACGAAAATCAGCGATTTTCTTACTTCCGGAGCCAGTGAAGAGGCACGACGAGCAGAGATTCTTGATAAACTTGTTTCTGCATCGATGTCGCAGGAACAACAAAAGCCGACGACAGAGAAGGTTGCTTCAGTCGAGACATCCGAGGCCAGAACGGATGATGAGCTGCTCAGTAAACTAACCAGTCATGATGAGAAGATTGAAACCAGGAGTGTCGAGATGGCTGAAGAAAGTAAAACGAAGGCAGCTGAGGGCGAAGCCAGTCGGCAGGAACAAAACAAAAAAGACATTTTAGACCAGCTCACAGGTCAGTCGGGAGCAGTAGAGGACAAAAATCGGCAAGCTCCTGCCGACCATGGAGATTCCAGTGATGCGTAGGATTTGGGCGGTTGCTACGAACACTGTTAAACAGGCCTTGCGGATGAAAATCGCCGCTGTTTTCGTTATCCTCTTACTTGTTCTGCTGCCGGTTATGAGTATTGCGATGACGGGCGACGGTACACTCAAAGGCAGACTCCAGACGTTTGTGAGCTATGGTTTTTCACTTGTGAGTTTACTTTTATGCCTGCTTACGATAGTTGTCTCTGTTTATTCACTGACGAGTGACCTTGAGCAAAGGCAGATATATACTGTTCTTACCAAACCCATAAGACGATTTGAGCTTATTTTGGGCAAGCTGCTTGGTGTGTTGCTGTTGGATGCAGTATTGCTTGTTCTTTTCTCCGGACTGATATACGGCATCGTTATTTATTTGCCTAAATTTATCGAGTCAAGTAAAGAAGAGCTTAGACAGGCGCAGAATGAGTTTTATACTGCACGGGCTGGCTTAAAGGTTCCTGAGGTTGATGTTTCGGAAGAAGTACTTGATACTTATAATAAAATGAAGGATACTCACCAGCTTCCCGACGAGATGTCACGCGATGAAGCCCTTGCCTGGATTACAAAACAGAAACGAATCGAAAAGCGCGCTGCTGCGCCTGGCAATGAGTTGGTTTGGGAGTTCAACAATGTCAGGCCACTTGACCCCAACCAAAGTTTGTTCGTACGGTTCAAGTATGATGTCTCGGTGAATCCGCCCGATTTGCATGTTTACAGCAGTTGGATTGTTGGTGATTTGCGGCAAATCAAATATGGTCCGGAGATAGCGACGCCGTTTTACACTTTTAACCGTAAAGACCTTATTCGCACTTTTCATGAAATAGAGGTGCCGGCAGATTCCGTAGCGAGTGACGGGTATTTGGCTGTGGGTTTTATAAATATTCCACAATTAAATAATACGGTTGTAATGTTTCCTCCCAAAGACGGTCTGGAGGTTCTATACAAAGCAAATACATTCAGCTCCAATTTTATGCGAGTAGTTCTTATTATATTTATGCGTTTGTTTTTTCTTGCCTGTCTGGGTATATTGGCTTCGAGTTTTCTGTCATTTCCCGTAGCTGTATTGCTGTCTCTTTCGATTTTCTTTGCAGCAAGCATTAGTGGTTTCTGTTTATATTCGTTTGAGTATTTAAGCGAGAATGTGAGTAGTGTGTATCGTTATACGCTTAGACCGGCTCTGCAGCTTCTGCCGCAATTTGACAAGTTCACGCCGAGTGAGTTTCTGGTGCCTGGTCGTTTATTGAGCTGGTTTGTACTGGGTAAAGTTGCCCTTTCCCTTGTTTGCCTCAAGGCAGTTTTACTTTTGCTTATTGGACTGCTGATTTTTAGTTATCGAGAGGTTGCGAAAATCGCAATCTGATTTGCACATTTGTCCCTAGTTACAATACCCACGATATTGATTATGCGTGTGCGTGACACAATAATTTGTTTGGTTTGCATTGTACTGGCGGTAAGCCTTTTAGTAATCGCGGGTATGCGGCTGGATTATATAAATGCGCAGCGAAAAGAGATGAAATTAATAAGCAATGAGCCGCTTGAAAATGCTCCACCTTCATTGGCCTTTGCAACGGTTGCGATGGGAGCTTTTCGCGGGCTTGTTGTAGATGTTCTCTGGATGCGCGCAGATAGGTTAAAAGAAGAAGGGCAGTTTTTCGACGCAAAGCAACTTGCCGAATGGATATCAATCTTGCAGCCTCGCTTTGCAACTGTTTGGGAGTTTCACGCCTGGAATATGGCTTATAATATTTCGGTTGCGATACCTGCGACTCAGCCGGAGCAGCGCTGGCAATGG
>CAZUTR010000021.1:0-11771 GCA_964623545.1 uncultured Pirellulales bacterium
AGCCTGCACCTAACAAGGAATATCAAGTAAAAGCGGTATTTTTATATAACTTTATTAGTTTTGTGGAATGGCCTGAGAAAAAAGAGGTCGATACCAATGAACCTATAATTATTGGCATCATTGGCAAGGACCCATTCGGTGGCGCATTCGAACCTATCAAGAACAAGCAAGTAAGGGGGAAAAAGGTAATTATAAAACGATTTAAAAGTTTCGTAGAATTGAGAGAAGGTGATGGAAAACATGGCTCTGGAGCAGATAGCAGGATAGAAGACCTTAGAAAGGTTCATTTACTTTTTATCAGTCCATCTGAAGATAAAAATCTTAATGAAGTATTAAACTTTGTTAAGGATTATAGTGTGCTAACAGTTGGAGAAACAAAAGGTTTTCTCAAGGCCGGCGGAATGATCAAGTTCACTATAGAGGAAAATAAGATTCGCTTTGAAGTAAACCTTGCTGCCACCAAGCAAGCCAAAATCAAAATGAGGTCACAACTGCTGAGGTTGGCGAAAAGAGTGCTCGAAGAAAAGAATATACCTGTGAATGAACAGTAAGTTAAAAGCTGTGGTATTACGAAAAGTTTTGAGATTGTGATGAAGATTATGCAAGAGACTAAAATAAGAGACAAGTTTATAACGTTCATCCTGCTAGCCTGTACTATAGGAGCTGTATCAGCAGGAGTAACGTTAATTGTCTGGGGACAGAATGCATATCTCCATACCTCTTCGCAGAATCTTTCGACATTAGTTGAATTATTGGCAAACAATTGCACAGCGTCACTGGCTTTTGATGACAGCAAAGATGCGGTGGAAACGCTGAACTTGCTTAAGTCGGATAATTCTGTTGTTTTTTGCTGTGTTTATGACAAAAGAGGTAAAATCTTTGCAAGCTATCATCGTGATGGTACCAGAAATGAAGCACAGTTGTCACAGCTTTTTGGTTCAATCTACGACTCCAGTTTTTACGATGGAAAAATAACGATACTCAAGCCCTTAGTACTCAATGATGAAGTAATCGGAACGATTAGGCTTTTGGCAGATTTGAATCCAATTTGTGTAACGTTCAAACGTGATACCGCTACCGTTATTGTTGTGCAATTATTTGCTTCTTTGGCATTCATGTTTCTTCTTTACGCTGCGGTGGAGAAAAACCTTAAAAAAATTATGAATTCGTTCAAGAAGTCCAGTAAACAAATCTGCAGAGTGATAGAAGGCTAACTATGTTTGCTTTGCGAAATATGACAATAAAACAGAAGCTGACAGTCATCATTATGCTGACATCAGTTGTTGCACTGGTATTAGTAGGGTCTGTTTTTGTCATCATAGAAAGAAGCAACACTCGTCGTACAATGGCACGAAATCTATCAACTAACGCAGAAATGATAGCAGATAACTGTAAGGCAGCTATGGCCTTTGAGGATGTTAAGGATGCTGAGGAAACACTACAGTCGTTACATGTTGAATCTTCTATAGTTTTTGGTTGTATTTATTCGAATAATGGTGAGATCTTTGCGACTTATGAGCGGAAGGGAACAAGCGGTGAGCTGCAAGTACCTAAACTTAAAGACCTTAGCTACAATCCAACTTTCGCTGATGGCTTTCTAACCGTAGCCAAACATATATCGCTTGATGAAGAAGTGATTGGGACAGCATGCCTCATATCAGATTTGGCTCCGATGTATGCAGCAGCCAGACGTAGCACAGAGATTACAATTACCATTTTATTGTTTGCTTTTTTGTTGGCATATCTAATGTCATCGAGCCTTCAAAGGATTATTTCTGAACCGATTCTAAACTTGGCTGAGGTTGCAAGGATGGTTTCGGAAAAAAAGGACTATTCTACTCGAGCGTTGAAGCGTACTAGCGACGAAGTGGGTCTGCTCATTGATGCGTTCAACGAAATGTTGACACAAATACAGCAGAGAGATTCGGCCTTGGTTGATTCTAAGCAAGAGCTTGAACTTAGAGTAAGAGATCGCACAGCAGAGCTGACTGTAGCGAACAATCAGCTTACCGCAGAAATTGGTGAGAGAGAAAAAGCAGAGCGAAAGCAGAATCAACTGCTTAAAGAACTGGAAAGCGTTAATCAGGAATTGAAGGATTTTGCATATATAGCTTCACATGATTTAAAAGCTCCGTTACGTGCAATAAAAACTTTAGCGGAGTGGATATCATCAGATTATGGAGATAAGCTTGATGAGAACGGCAAAGAGCAAATGAAACTTCTTTCCTCTCGCGTAGATAGAATGCATAACTTAATTGAAGGTATTTTGCAGTATTCGAGAGTCGGGAGGATTAGACAAACGCAGGTACAGGTGAATTTGAGTGAGCTTGTCCCAGAAATTATTGATGTTGTTGCGCCGCCGGAAAATATTACGGTTACTGTCGAAAGCGAATTACCTGTCATCACATGTGAAGAGACACGAATCACACAGGTTTTCCAGAATCTACTGAGCAATGCTGTAAAATATATGGACAAACCAAAGGGACGGATAGGGATCAATTGTATCGAAGAAAACGAATATTGGAAGTTTAGCGTTACAGATAATGGACCTGGGATTGAGGAGAAACACTTCGAAAGAATTTTCAAGATATTCCAGACATTGTCCTCGCGCGATGAATACGAGAGTACAGGCGTTGGGCTTACCGTTGTAAAGAAAATTGTAGAAATGTATGGTGGGAGGATTTGGGTGGAGTCTGAAGTAGGTAAAGGTTCTACATTTTTCTTCACACTTTCAAAGTTTGGCCTGCAAAAAGAAATTCCTGTGGAGGCAACGATGGAAGAAGACAGTAATGAGAACCAGGAACAACAATATACTGAAAGCAGAGGGGAAATATGAGTATGCCGCAGGAAAATGAGATTTTGACACTTTTGCTTGGTATCGGGGTCCTGGTGTTTATTTGGGTAAATCTCTCTGAACTGAAACAATTTAAGGCATCAAAATTTCTTATGAGTGGATACCTAATAAGTTTTTTGGCCTGGATTTTAACTAACTTTGAAGTTCTCTATTGGCCCCAGATACTCAACATGATGGAACATATCTGCTACTCGTTCGGTTCAGTATTAATAGCCGCTTGGTGTTGGAAGGTGTTTCTAGGAAAGGAGGCAGAGTAATGAGCCACTTTTTTGTAAACATTGCTGATGTTGTCTCTTTGCTATCGATTTTGGCGGCCCTTATCATCCTTATGATTGGCTGGAGGTACAATTTACAGCGTAACGCCAAGTTGCTTCTCGTTGGCTTTTTGGGATTGCTGTTTTTTCATAATTTTAGCAATGTCCTTGAATGGTTTGGGATAACAGCAGCACTTGATACTATAGAGGATTACACAGGTATACTTGTGCCGGTATTGTGGTGTTTTATTTTTTACGCATTTTTGCAGGAGATGTCCAATAATAGACTCTTGACTGGCGAGGCAAGATTCCAATCTCTGGTTGAGACTGGACCGAGCGTCGTCATTTGCCTATCATCAGATTATCGAATCCTTGAGTTCAATGGTGAGGCGGAGCGTGTCTATGGATACAAACGAGAAGAGGTTCTGGGAAAGAATTATCTTGAGATATTCCTGCCTGATGATGTTCAAGAAGAAGTAGCTACCGATATTAGAAAGGTACTCGATGGTCAGCCAAGAAGAGGTTTTGAAAGCTCAATCAAGTGCGCTGACAGAACAGAACGCATCTTCATGTGGAATATCGACCCGCTACTTGATGGCAGTGGACACACAACAGGGGTTATCGCGGTTGGCCAGGATATCACAGAGCACAAGCTCGCAGAAGAGAAGCTCCAGGAGAGCGAAAAAAGATTTGAGGATATTGCAAATAATGCTTTAGAGTGGATTTGGCAGGTCGATGCTGAAGGGAAATACACTTATACCAATCCTGTTGTTGAGAAGATTTTGGGATATAAACCTGAAGAGGTACTTAAGAAATATTTTTATGACCTGTTCCATCCCGAAGACAGAGAAGAACTGAAAAAGGCGGCTTTAGAGGTTTTTGATGAAAAACAACCATTTCGCGAATTCGTAAACAGAAATGTACATAAGAATGGTAATGAAGTGTGGGTATTAACCAGCGGTGTTCCTATTCTTGATGAACGAGGTCAGTTGCTTGGATACAGAGGAGCAGATATAGACATTACAGAACGCAAGAAAACCGAGCATGCGCTGCAGGAGAGCGAGAATTTGATACGCCAGGTCCTCGACGCTACACCCAATCCCATCTTTGCCAAAGACCGAGATGGGCGCTATATCATGGTGAACAAAGCGGTTGCCGAACTTCATGATACGACACCGGGCGAGATGGTGGGCAACACTGATCTCGACTTTGCCCATTTGTACTTGGCCAGCAAACAAGAGGCTAAGAGATTCCTGGCCGATGACCGGATGGTCATTGACAGCAAAAAGCCAAAGTTCATAACAGCAGAAACGTTTACGTTGCCGGATGGCACAATCAAGTGGTTCCAGACCACGAAAATCCCAATGTCTCTACGGGGAAATCCCGATTGCGTTTTGGGTGTTGCAGTTGACATCACAGAACGCAAGCAGGCAGAAGAAGCCCTAGAGAAGCTCAACAAAGACTTGGCATCAACAGTACAACAATTGAGCTGGTCAAACAGTCAACTGCGAGACTTTGTCCACATAGCGGCACATGACTTGAAAACACCGCTTCGGGGGATTGGCACTCTGGCTCATTGGTTAGCAGTGGACTACAGCGATAGATTTGATGAGCGAGGCCAGGAGCAGGTTAAATTGCTCGTGGACAGGGTAAAGCGGGTAGATCAGCTAATCGATGGTATGCTGCGATATTCAGTGATTGAACGCAACAAATCAAAAGAGCAGCAAGTAGACTTGAATCTGCTTGTAGCTGAGGCAATTCGGGATATTGAAGCACCAGAAGACATTGAAATGAACATCGGGGATAAACTGCCCAAAGTGGTATGTGAAGAAGAGCTGATGATTGAGGTGTTTAAAAATCTATTAGCCAATGCTGTTAAATACATAGACAAAGCTAATGGCCGAATTAATGTCACTTGTATCGAAGAAAATAACCTCTGGAAGTTTGGTGTCTCTGATAATGGTCTTGGGATTGAGGAGCAGCACTTCGAAAGGATATTCAAGATTTTCCAGACATTGTCCCCAAAAGACGATTTGGGGGGCATTGGTGTTGGGCTTACTATAGCTAAAAAGATAGTAGAGATATATGGCGGCCAAATTTGGGTCCAGTCGAAGCTGGGCGAAGGGACCACAGTTTTCTTTACGCTGCCAAAGCAGAGGCAGGAATTGGAAGATGCGAAGTTTGAAGCCGATATTACTTGTTGAAGATGACGATGTTGATGCGATGACGGTCAAGCGCTCTCTTGAGGATTTGGAAGTTGCTAATGCGCTGGTCCATCTGCTTAACGGGGAAGAGGCGCTGAAATACTTGCGAGATGGGCATAATGAAAAACCGTGCGTGATTTTATTGGATTTAAATATGCCTAAAATGAGTGGTATCGAATTTTTAAAAATTATTAAGGCCAATAATAGATTAAAAAAGATTCCTATTGTTATACTGACCACTTCAAATGAAAAACAGGATATAGCTGAAACATTTTCACTCGGAGTTTCCGGATACATGGTTAAACCGCTGGATTATAGGAAGTTTCTGAAAACAATAGAAACAATTTTTCTGTATTGGGAGTCAAGTAGAATACCAGAGATAGAAAGGGGGATTGCAGATGAAGAACCTCAAACCAATAATGCTTGTTGAGGACGACAAGATAGATGCGATGACGGTCAAAAGAGCGCTAAAGGAACTTAAAGTCGTAAATGAGTTGGTTCATTCGGTTAATGGTGAAGAAGCATTAGAATACTTACGCAATGAGAATAATAAAAAGCCCTGTGTCATCATGCTGGATTTAAACATGCCGAAGATGAATGGAATTGAATTTCTGGAAATTGTGAAAAAAGATGAGACATTGAAAAAACTTCCCATTGTAATATTAACTACTTCGAAGGACGAGCAGGATGTAGTCGGCAGCTTCAATTACAGTGTGGCGGGGTATATAGTTAAGCCGGTCGATTATAAGAACTTTGTGGAGGCGATTAGGACGATCGACCTGTACTGGTCACTGAGTGAATTGCCAGACGGAGAATAGAACTTTATGGAAAATACGAGATGCAAGGTTCTGTTGATCGAAGATGATGCGTTTGACCAGATGGCCTTTAAGCGGTCGGTTAAAGATGAAAGTCTTCTGTATGATTATACGATAGCAGGCTCAGTTTCCAAGGCTAAGGAGCTTTTAGCCAATAATAAATATGATATTGTGGTTGTTGACCATATTCTGGGAGATGGAACAGCCTTTGATGTTTTGGATTCAATAATAATTGACACACCTGCCATTTTTGCCACTGGGGGTGGGAGTGAGGAACTGGCGGTCAAAGCGTTGAAAGCTGGTGCGAGTGACTATCTGATAAAAGACCCAGCTAGAAATTATCTGAAGGTTTTGCCTGAAGTTATAAAAAATGCAATCCGGCACAAAAAAGCAGAGGATGAACTTAAGCGATACCATGATAACCTTGAAGCTCTGGTGAAAGAACGCACCGAGCAACTTGCTGCGGAAAAAGAGCTTCTGTCCGTGACCCTTTCAGGAATGGGTGATGGACTTATTGCGGTAGATCCCAGAAAGCGAATTACGCTGTTTAACAAAGTAGCAGAAGATCTGACGGGATGGAGATTTAATGAAGCCCTGGGCGAAGATGTCGATGAAATTTTTCAGGTCATCGACGAACAAACAAGGAGGACTCTTGTCAGTCCCATTGATAAGGTAATTGATTCCGGAAAGATAGAAACCGGGACCGACCGTGATGCCCTTGTTGCTAAGAATGGACATGCATGTCCGATCTCTGTAACAGCTGCACCAATTCGCAAAAACGACGGAACAATGAGTGGAATTGTTATGGTATTTCACGATGTGTCACAAAAGCGCGAAATTGACCGTATGAAATCGGATTTTATTTCTTCAGTTTCGCATGAATTGCGTACGCCTCTGACTTCTATCAAAGCATATACCGAGACAATCCTGTGTGATTCAAATATGCCTGAAGAGACGAGGATAGAGTTTTTGCGGATTATCGATGAAGAATCTGATCGCCTTTCAAATCTTATTGAGGCTCTTTTGGAGATATCACTTATCGAATCCGGGACTGTCAAATTCGTGCGAGAACCTGTGGATGTTTCGGCTGTTATCAACCAGGTCTTATCAGCTTTGCAACCATTAGCTGATCAGGAGAGAATCGAGTTGAAGTTAGATATTGCTGATGGTCTTCCCGAGTTACAGGGAGATAAAGGCAAAATTCGTTCTGCGGTTACAAATATAGTAAATAATGCAATCAAGTTTACGCCTGAACAGGGGCAGGTGGCTATTTCAGCCCGGATACAGGGTAAACAACTGCTCATCAGCGTTAGCGATACGGGAATAGGTATTCCTAAAGAGGAACTTCCAAAAATATTTGGTCGTTTTTACCGTGTTCACCAGCCGGGAAAGCAAATTCAAGGAACAGGATTGGGACTTGCAATTGTTAAGGAAATCGTGATGATGCATGATGGCAGAATCGAGGTTGAAAGCGAAGAAGGCCTGGGTACGACGGTTAGCATGTTTCTTCCATTAACTCCGCAGCGTATAAAAAGAGCCACAGCCAAAAACTAAACAAGTCGCTTCATCTCTAAACAAACACTTTCAAGCAGCTGGCTAAAATAATGAGAGAAATACTATTACGAAGAACATAAAACCAAACCAGGTGAACATCTATAAATCGTATGTTATGCTGTAAACCTCACCATCAAACTCAGTGTTTACTTTATATCCCGAATTATGAAAGATTGCCAACATGGGCCTATTGTTTGGTGATACTTTTGCGTAGAACCTTGTTACACCACGTTGCTTGGCGATTTGCGTAAGGTATTTCAAAAGATAGCTTCCCATTCCCCTTTTCTGCCATTCATCCTGAACAATAAAAGCAATTTCTGCGATTTGGCTCTTTGGGTCAAGAAAATACTGGGCAATAGCTACGATTTCTTCTCCTGAGACTCCCGGAACAACACCAACAATAGCCAAGTCCCGCTTATAATCAATATTTGTTAATTGCTGAACATCCTTATGTGGGAAAGTCATTGTCCTGGTCATATATCGTGTCTGAACAGATTTTTCACTAAGTGAGTAAAGCATTTCTGCCAGAGCTGGCTCGTCGGTGGGTTTTACAGGTCTGAAGAAAATTTCTGTTCCGTCGCGTAATGTATCATATCGTTCAAGTTCGTCAGGATATGCTACCTGGTCCCAGGCCAATTCTATCTGATCTTCATAGATGTACTTTTGAATCTTTGCGACTTGAATGAGTTCTTTTCTAAATTTAGGGTGTGCTATATTTATAAGGTCTAAAACTCGTTCTCTGATGCTTTTACCGTGCAGGTATGCAACTCCATATTCGGTAACTACATAGTGTACATCTCCGCGTGTTGTAACAACACCCGCTCCTTCTGTAAGGTGCGGTACAATTCTGCTGACCGTACCATCTCTCGCTGTGGAAGGCATAGCAATAATTGCCTTGCCACCTCTACTTCGGGCAGCACCGCGAATAAAATCAACCTGTCCGCCAATGCCGCTGTAGAACTCGTATCCCAGCGAATCTGCACAGACCTGACCCGTCAAGTCAATCTCTAAACCAACATTTATTCCAACCATTTTCTCATGCTGGCTGATTATATTAGGGTCGTTGACATACTCGGTAGGATAGAACTCAAAGAATGGATTGTTATTTATGTATTCATAAAGGCGTTTTGAGCCCATACAGAAACTTGCAACGACTTTGCCATGGTTAAGTGATTTTTTTGCACAGGTAATCGCACCACACTCAATTAAATCAATAATCCAGTCACTGAACATCTCAGTATGAATACCGAGGTCTCTTTTGTCTTTGAGGAATTCCGCCAGTGCTTGAGGTATGCGCCCTATCCCGCATTCAATTGTGCTGCCGTCTTCAACAAGCCGAGCTATATTTTGTCCTATGCGCCGTAGAGTGTCATTCGATTGGGGTATGGGAATTTCAATTATATCTTCATCATATGGTACGAAAACATCGATCGTATTTACATGAACAAAACTGTCACCAAATGTTCTTGGCATCTTGTTATTGACTTGTGCTATAACATATTTTGCATTTGAGACTGCGGATTTGACAATATCCACGGATACTCCAAAACTGCATAGTCCATTTATATCCGGTGGCGTTACACTGATAAGCGCAATATCTACAGGAATTCTGCCTGTCTCAAATTCCTTAGGTATCTCAGATAAAAAAATTGGTGTATAGTCTCCAATTCCTTTCTTGAGCGCGTCACGTACGTTATCAGCTATGAAGAGACTATTCATCTTAAACTTCTCGCGGAATTTCTCATCGGCGTAAGGAGCTGCGCCCATCGTCAATAAGTGGACAATATGAGCGTCGTATATGTGACTCGAATGCTCCACTAAAGCATTGACTAAATGTTGAGGCTGAGCACAGCCGGTTCCTATAAATATATGATTGCCAGATTTTATTAATTTCATCACGGCCTGTGCGGTTCCAATTTTGTCCTTATACTTTTCTTTCCAATCAAAATTCTGCGAGTTCATTTATGTTTCCTTTTATTAGTTTTTCTGGTTGTCAGATTTATTTTTAGTCCTTGGGATTTGTATCATGTTTGTTCAGTCTGTTTTAAGCTGATTCTGGCGTCAACTGCAATTGGTGTTGTGCCGGCAGAGCCGACAACATAGGGATTTATATCTATTTCTTGAATTTGTGGAAATTCGGTAACAAGTTGTGAAAGTCTTTGCAGGCCTTCAGCTATTATATCTATATCTACACCCTCCTCGCCCCTTGTGCCTTGTAATATCTTATAAGTTCTTGTATTTACAAGCATTTGTTTTGCCTCGTCCGCGGTAAGAGGTGCTAAATGGAACGATACATCTTGCAGTACTTCGACCATAGTGCCGCCCATGCCAAACATCATCAATGGACCAAAATAAGGGTCGCGATTCATACCTAAAATTACTTCTTTATTACCTTTGCACATCTCCTGCACGAGGACACCAAGTATATTGGCATTCGGACATTTCTTGGGAATTCGAAACATCATCAGGTCAAAAGCGTCCATTACTTGTTGTGCATTATCCAGACCAACTTTCACTCCACCTACATCCGTCTTATGCTGAATGTCAGGCGACCAGATTTTCAGTACGACAGGGTATCCAAGCTGCTGTGCGATGTTTGCTGCCTGCTCAGCAGTTGTTGCAATGGAGCCCTTTGGTGTTACGAATCCATATGCTTCAAGGATCTCTTTGGATTCGGCTTCACCGATTTCCCGAATACATTGCCTAAGATGTCTATCGATTATAGCTTCTGCTTTTCTTCGGTTAACAGGGAATAGTTTTACTACTCTTTTTGGTCTCGAACGCCATCTTACATAATCTGCCATCATTTTTATTGTTAAAACAGCACTTTCGGGTGAATCGTAGTGTGGGATTTTGCCTCTGCGCAATATTTTAGTTGCCTCTTCGATTTTACCGGCACCAAGAAAACATGCTAAAACTGGTTTTGTTGATTTTTGCTGTGTTACCTTGGCAATAGTGTGGGCAGTGGCTGCAGGCTCTGTCATAGCCTGTGGTGTCAACAGTACCAAAACCAAATCCACACTTGGGTCGTCAAGAACAACATCAAGTGCAAATTCGTATCTCTCAGCCAGGGCGTCTCCAAGGACATCGATTGGATTATGTAGATTCGCAGCAGAAGGTAAATGACCGGCTAATTTTGTTTTTGTTTGTTTACTTAATTTAGCGAAGGTAAGGCCGTATCTCTCGATTGTATCCGCAGCCATAATTCCAGCACCGCCTGCATTAGTAATAACTGCGACACTTGCCCCGGCAGGAAGGGGCTGATTAGCAAAAGCCCGTGCAAAATCAAATTGTGATTTTATAGAGAAGCATCGAATGATTCCAGCTCTCTCAAAAACACACTCGTATGCAGTTTCACTGCCTGCCAAGCTTCCAGTATGTGAAGATGCTGCTTTTGCACCTGCTTTTGTTCCACCGGATTTCATCAATAGGATTGGTTTTTGTAGTGAAATTTGCTCTGCTTCTCTTACAAAGGTGTAACCATCAGTGATATTCTCAAGATAACCAACGATCACTTTGGTGTCCGGGTCCGAAGCGAGTGCTTTTAAGATATCCAACTCATCAATATCCGCCTTGTTACCTATACTAACAAGCTTGCTAAAACCGATTTCATTTGTATTGGCCATATCAAGAATAGCAGCAAGTAATGCTCCCGACTGTGAAAGATATCCTATTGAACCGATAACCGGCAAGTCGCCACCAAAACTTGCGTTTAGCTTATTATTAGGAACAATCACACCGAGACAGTTTGGACCAATAAACCTGATGCCCGCTTGTTTTGCGATTTGAATAACTCGTTGTTCAAGCTCCTTACCCTCCTTACCGACCTCTTTGAAACCCGCTGTGATAATGATAACTGCTTTTACGCCGACTTTTGCGCATTGCTGCATAACCGCCAGTACAACCTTGGCTGGAACAACTATAATAACGAGGTCAGGGATTTGCCCAATTGACCCAAGGTCAGGATAGCATTTTATGCATTCAATTTCGTCGGCATTGGGATTGACAGGAAATATGTTACCCTCATAACCGGCGTCAACCATGCTTTTAAGGATTTCATATCCTACCTTGCCTTTTTGACGCGAGGCGC